>JBIIMX010000021.1:0-19239 GCA_044337765.1 Pirellulales bacterium
CCCCACAAGGTCGACGCAATGAAGTAGAGGCAGAGGCCGCAGGGCACCTTGAAGAACATCAATGCCATGAAGAACATCATGTACTTCATCACCTGCTGCTGCATCTTCGACTGCTCGTCCACCGCTGGTGGCATGAAGAGCTGCTGCTGCCAGAGGAACAGGCCGATCGTCACCAGCGGAAAGAGATTCAGGAAGGGACCCAGCCAGGCCTCAGGGGCCGACAGGAATGGCGGCAGGATCTTCGACCAGTCGTAAAACATGTCGGGCGCTGCGAGATTCGAGCACCAGCGGATCGCGGAGCTGAAGAGCGGCGCCTGCCGCAGTTCCACATCGGTGGCCAGCGACCGGTAGAGCCCCATGAAGATCGGGATCTGGATGAAAACGAGCAGGCATCCGCCCATCGGGTTGTAGTCATGCTTCCGCCAGAGGTCCTGCGTGGCCTTCGTCCGCTTCTCCGGCTCGTTCTTGTACTTCTCGGCGATCGCCTTCATCTCGGGCTGCAGCACCTGCATCTTCTGCGATGAGAGCGCCTGCTTGCGGCTGACCGGAAACATCGCTCCGCGGACGAGCACCGTCAGCAGCAGGATCGCGATTCCATAGTTGCCGATCACGGCATGGAGCGCATGGAGCACGGCGATCATCGGGCGGGCCACCCAGCCGAACCAGCCGTAGTAGACGAGGTCGTCCATCGCCGCAGACTTCGCGCCATACTGCGCGAGCAGTTCAGGCTTCTTGGGGCCGGCGAAGATCTCGTAGCGGTGAGCCACCGTAGTGCCCGGCTCGATCGCCAGTTCCTTCGAGACGAGCCGGCTCGTGACATCGACGAGTTTGCGACGGGCCGCGGCCGGGATTTCTCCCACGATGAGCGGACGCACCTCGTCGAGTGCCGGTACGTCGACACCGGTGGTGGCGGGGATCAGTGCCGAAGCGAAGTAGAGGGCATCGACACCGGCGAACGACAGCGGCTTGCCGTCGCGGACGGCCGAGGCTGGATGGTCGAGTTTGCCGTCGGCCATCTTGAGGCCGCTCACCAGCGTGCTCTGCTCGCCTTCAAACCGCATGGCCACGTCGCGGACTGCGAGCGTGCCCCAGTCGCGTGCGATGCGCGAGGCATACCACCAGCCCTCGGTCGGCAGCCCGGTGGGACCGTCGAGGGCATACGCCAGGCGGGTCGGCCTTTCGCCACCTGTCAGCTCGACAACGAGTTCCAGCCGCTGGGCGGGGCCGGCGGCGCGGCTGCCGTCGTCAACAGGAGCCGCCACGAGCCTGTATTCCTTGGCGATTTTGAGTCCGCCCGGCAGTTGGCGGGTGAACCGCACCAGACTGCCATCGGCGGCCGCTTCAGCCTGCCAGTCACGGTCGGCCAACTCCTGCCCCGGAATCTCGAGCAACGACTCGGCGCGTTTGGCACCGTCACGGGTTTCGAGCGACAGTCGGAACGAAAATGGATCACATGGTTCGGCCTCCGCATCAACCACGGGCAGCGTGCGATACTCGGGCCTCACCACCTCGAGCGGACGGCGGGCGAGCACCACGTCACGGCTGATCGTCTGACCTTCGCGGCGGATCGCCACCGCCACCGTGTCGCCAGGGTTCGTGGACGCGAGAACCTCGTGCAGACTGCGGGAATCGGGAGTGGCTTTGCCGCCGACCTGCGTGAGGATGTCGTCCGGGCGAAGTCCAGCCCTATCGGCGGGCGTGCCGGGCCCCACGACCCTGATCCGACAGCCCTCGTTGGCCACAGCCTCGACCGCCAGATGTCCGAGATATCCCGAGCGATCGTCCTGATCGTGGAAGCTCTCGCTGGCCAATTCAATCCGCTCCACGGCCGCACCGCGGCTGGTGAGCGTTACGAGCAAGCCCGCCTGGCCATTTGGATCGAGCGAGCCGAGCGTGTGATGCTGCCGCGGTGCAGCGGGCCGCGACTCCTCCGCTTCACTGTCGCGATCGACGCCACGATCGGCATCGCCAGCGACACCGTTCGGCTGCAGCGATCCGTCGGGCTGTTTTTCACCGGCGTTTTCACCGGAATTCAACGCAGCGGCGGCGCCTACCTCCGCGGCCTGTCGACCGGGCAGTGGTTTCGGAAAGAGCCAGAGTTGCAGCAGTTGGCCCGCCAAAACGATGGCCAGCGAAATGGCGATGAACTGGGCGTAACGACGTTCCACGAATGACTCCGGATGAACCCAGGACTCGCCCGAGCCGGAAGCCGGCCCGGACGTGCGGGGCTAGCTCGGAGTATATCGGTTCCGGCGTGTGCTATCTGCCCTGCGTGAGCCGATCCCCGAGAAAATTATCCAGGTCGGGAATCGAGTAAATTTTCTGGCAGGTGACGTTCCAGGGATACTCGATCCGGCGATACCGCACCGAATCGTCTTCCAGGATCAGATAGCAGGCGCGGGGATCGCCGTCTCGCGGCTGCCCGACGCTGCCACAGTTCACCATCGCCTTGCCGGCCGGAAGAGCCAGCCGCTGTTCCTGATTCGGGCCCGATTTCGGCACTGTCGGCGCGATGAAATCGGGCGCGGTCGTGAAGATGCCGGGGATGTGGGTGTGGCCCTGAAAGCAGTACTTCCCGAACAGTTCGAAAATGTGCTCCATCTTGAGCGGATTGTAGATGTCTTCGGGAAAGACATATTCATCGAGAGGGCGACGGGCGGAGCCGTGCACGAACAGCAGTTCACCCTCGGCGTGCGTCCGGGGAAGCTCGCCGAGAAAGTCGTTCAGCGGCTCAGAGGCGTTCCGCGGGAGCCTGTCGTGCTGTTCCATCTGGGCGCGGGTCCAACGAATGGCCTTCTCGGCGCCCACGTTGAACCCTTCCGGGTCGAACAATGCACCCTGGTCGTGGTTGCCCAGCAACACCATGCTGCAGCGTTCGCGGACCAGTTTCACGCACTCGCAGGGATTTGGCCCGTAGCCGACCACGTCGCCGAGGCAGTAGATGGCGTCAACCTGCTGCCTGTCGATATCCTCGAGCACTGCGCGGAGCGCTTCCAGGTTGGCATGGACGTCGCTGATAATGGCCCGTTTCACTGGAATCAAACCCGCTCCGCCGGGCCTTGCCGCGCAAACTATATAGAATGGAGCCTACGAACGACCTTCCCGATGGTCAAGCGTCGAGGTCCACCGCATCGCCCCGCCAACGCCGGCTGACAACGAATGACACCCCTCGTGAAGCCGCTTGAAAAGACCCTCGCGATCGACACGAGCCTGGCGACAGGAGCCGTTGCGGCGTTCGATGGCGAACGGATCGCCGTCCGATCGCTGCCTACGGCCGGCGAGCATGCCCGACTTTTGGCGTCGGCGATCCAGGCGGTCGCGGCTGAACTGGGCTGGCGGCCCTCCGCGGCCGATGTCGTGGCCGTCGTCCGGGGGCCGGGCTCGTTCACGGGCCTGCGGGTGGGGGTGACCGCGGCCAAGGCTCTCTGTTGGGCCACGGGCAGCAGGCTGCTGGGAGTATCATCTTGCGAGGTGATTGCGGAGGGCACCGCCGCGGCCTTGGGCCGACGAGACGCGGCTGTGACGGTCGCATTCGACGCCGGCCGGGGCGAAGTCTTCGCCTCGGTAGTCGCCCCCGACCCGAGCTGCCCGAGCGGCTGGCGAACGGAGGCGGGCATGCTGGCCGAGGCGGCTGGCTGGCTCGCGAGCCTCGCGCCCGGCAGCATCGTGAGCGGCCCTGGTTTGGCCCTGCTGGAAGAAGCTCTCGACGGCCGACCTGACCTCGTGGTCGCGCCGCCGACTGCCCGGCTGCCTGCAATCGCCAACCTCGGCCGGATCGCCCTGCTCCGGGCTGCCGCTGGTGAGACTGATGATCCGGCAGCGCTCGTGCCTGACTACATCCGCCCCAGCTACGCCGACGAGAAGCGGTGACCAACGTCTGTGCTTTGCCAACGTCTGTGCTTTGCCCGCGTCTCTCTGTGGGGGGAGCAGATCGAGCAGTTGTTGGTCGGCCAAGCGGGTCGCCGTCGATCCGAAGCAACCTGCGACTATTTGCGGAACCACGCGCACGACGCGAAATCGACCGGCCGCGGTGTTGGCGGGTTCCCGCTCTCTGATATGTTACACGCCTGTCCCATCCCCACCCCCGACCCTGGACAACGCAGCATGCCGCTTCCGCTCGCCGCCCTTCTGCAACTCGCCCGCTGGAACACACCCACGATCAGCAACGGCTGGGAGCAGATCACGGCCCACGACGCCGCCGCCGAGGGTTTCAACCTCGAAGAGACCCGCGACTTCATGCCGCAGATGGGGCCGATGGCAGGCTATGCCGTGACGGTCGTGATCGAGCCCTCGTCGCCCGCCCACAAGCAGCATGCCTCCGCCTGGGACGACTACCGCCGCTACGTGGCGGGCGTGCCGGGAACCAAGGTCGTGGTCGTGCAGGATCTCGACAAGCCGCGAACCATCGGCTCCTTCTGGGGCGAGGTGAATGCAAACATCCACCGCGCCCTTGGCTGCGTGGGCACGATCACCGACGGCGCGATCCGCGACGTGGACGAGATGACGGCGGCCGGATTCAAGGCGATCGCCCGCCGGCTGTGCGTGAGCCATGCGCACGTCATGCCGGTACGGTGGGGCGTGCCGGTGACGGTGTTTGGCCGCGAGGTGCAGCCCGGCCAGCTCGTCCATGCCGACAAGCACGGTTTCCTGGCGATTCCCCCGGAAGACGAGGAACGGCTGCTGGCGGCCGCGGCATTTATGGATGCCAACGAATGCCGCACCGTGATCGAAGCGGCCCGCGGTGCCAGCGGCATGTCGGCCGACGCGGTCCTCGCCGGCATCAATGCCGCTGCGAAGCGGTTTCGCGAGGCCGCCGAGCGGGAGTTCCACCGGTCGGGCGAGTGGTAGGCAAAGCAGACCTCCCGCTTCGGTATTGATGGCGTCTCGGTGGAGTGCGTTCGCTTCCCGAGCCGGTCACGGAAGCGACGAGAGAAAGAACCCGGAACTCAGAACCCGGAACTCATCGGGAGGCCTCGCCGGCGTCAGGCGACCCGAGCGTGCGTGCCCAGGTGAAGAAGCCGATCGATTCGAGCGATTCGCGGAGCCTCTCCTCGTCGGCCCGGCTCAGCCGCGGGAGCGGAGGCCGGCAGTGGCCACAGGGCGTGCCGATCATTGCCAGCACCGCCTTCATGGCCGGATGAAATGGAAACCGCATCAGCACGCGGATCATCGCCACCGCACGGAGTTGCTCCTCGCGGGCACGATCGAGGTCACCCGCATCGAAGGCCGCGATCAGCCGCCGGTAGAGCGGGGCCGCCACGTTGAAGGTCGAACCCACCGCCGCACGGGCCCCCACCGCGAGCGCGGGCAGGAGCATCTCGTCGTAGCCCGAGAGCATTTCGAACCGGCCGCCGTCGAGGGCCACGCATTCCAGGAACTCGTGCAGGGTATTGGCTGTGTATTTGACGCCGGCGAAGTTTGGGATCTGTTCGCCGGCCTGTTTCAAAAGGTCGACCACGTCGATTGCGACTCCGGTCATCGCCGGGATGTGATAGTAGTAGAAGGGGAGATGCGGCGCGGCGGCTGCGACAGCGGCGGCGCATTCGACGGCCGTCGCCGCGTCGCGAATCGGAAAGTAGCAGGGCGGCATCGCGGAGATGGCGTCGGCGCCGATATCGGCGGCATGGGCTGCCAGTGCGGACGCCTCGGCGAGCGAGTCGTGGCCCACGTGCACGATGACGGGCACCCTCTTCCGCGTGGCGGCGGTAAACGCCTCCGCTACCCTGCGTCGCTCGGCTGCCGCGAGCGACACGCCTTCGCCGGTGCTGCCGCAGACATACAACGCGCAGACGCCGTCCGCGAGCAACTGCTCTGTGAGCGGGACCACCGCGGGCAGGTCGACGCCGCCAGCGGCATCGAGCGGCGTGTAGGTGGCGGGGATCAATCCGGAAAAACGCTGTGGCATGGGCGTAGACGCTCGAGAGGACTGTGGGATCACTTGGGGATCGCTTGAGAATTTAGTATATCAGAGTGCGGCCAGGTCGCAGATCCGCAGCGGTGGCAAGGGCTGAGCGCGCACACCTCACGGCAGCGACCCGGCCCTGACCCGGCAGCTGCCGAAGTCGAAAGGAAACACTCGTGGAACTTCGTCCGGGGATGGCGAGCAGCCCCTTCTGTGGCGGGCATCAGCGTCGTGGTGTGGCGCCGACCGCTCGCACGATTGCTCAATGGAAACGTGGGCTCGCCGCGATCCTGCTCTTGCTGGTAGCGACTCCGGGCTACGCTGCCGTATCGGAAAAGCCCGATCTGCCGGTGGTCGATCTCTCGGGCCAGCTCTCGGGCCAGAAGGAACGGCAAGTTGTCATCGCCGCGGGAACGGAGCAGGTCTATCAAGGCCATCCGACGACGTTGCTGATGCCCGACGGAAAGACGATCTTCGCCGTCTGGTGCATCGGCCACGGCGGCCATGCCGGCCCGATGGCTCGCAGCGACGACGGCGGCCTCTTCTGGACGCGGCTCGACGACACGCTGCCACAGGGTTTCGCAACCCATCAAAACTGCCCAAGCATCTACCGGATGGTCGATCCGTCGGGTCGGGAACGGCTCTGGGTATTCTCAGCCGCCCTCGGCACACGAACAGGCCCCGGCATGCCGAGGATCCTCAGCGAAGATGGCGGCAGATCCTGGAGGGAAATGCCGCCACTCGATTTCCCCTGCGTCATGGCTTTCAGCAGCATCGTGCGTTTGAACGACGGCCGGTACCTCGGTCTGTACCACCGCGGCCCGGCGGCCGGTGGCGAGGGACCAAGACTCGTGACGCTCCAGTCGATCACGGACGACGCTGGCCTGACCTGGTCCCAACCCCGGATCGTCGCAGAGATCGCCGGGAAGAACCCTTGCGAGCCCTTCGTCTTCCGCTCTCCCGACGGAACGGAACTGGCCTGCCTCCTTCGTGAAAACACCCACACGGGCCGGAGCCTGATGATGTTCAGCACGGACGAGGGCGGCACCTGGTCACAGCCGATCGACACGAGCTGGGGTCTTACAGGCGACCGGCACAATGGCGTCTTCACGAAGGACGGGCGGATGGTCATCTGCTTCCGCGATCAGGCGATCAACAGCCCCACCCGCGGCCACTTCGTCGCCTGGGTCGGCACCTACGACGACCTGAAGCAAGGCCGCACAGGCCAGTACCGCATCAAGCTGCTGCACGACTTCACCGGACGCGGCGACTGCGGCTATCCCGGCGTCGAACTCCTCGCCGATGGCACGATCGTCGCCACGACGTACGTGAAATACCGCGCCGGCTCCGAAAAGAACTCGATCGTGAGCGTCCGTTTCAAACTGAGCGAAACCGACGCCCTCGCACTCGGGAAGTAGCGCGAAGCCGCGCTCGCGATAGACTCGGGCGGTATTGTCGACCTGTTGGTGACTTTTTGTCGCCCTTTTGTTCACCCAGGGTCGCGAACCGCTGATCGCCGCCGTTCGGCGACGGATTCAGGGAGCCGATAGACGCAGGGAATACCCTCGCATAACGGCCACCCGCCAGTGACCGAGCGGTCTTAGGGCCCCTCGCCAATCCCGCCACTCCAGCATGGATGCAGCGCGTGGGTAGCCGTTTTTCGGGAAAAGGTGATTCTGCTCTTCTCCCCACACTCCTCCTCTCCCCAAGTTCGAGCTGAGTCAACTTTTTCTTGGACCTAATCTGGCAGAGCGGCCCGGGGCAGGGTTAGACTCCCACGCGGACATCTACAAGCGGGTGGATGAATAGGGTGGCTCGAGGAGACATGGCCATGCGACGGCCACTGAACATATTCAGGCGGCGGCCATTTGGATCTGCGAGTATTTCCTTCTGGCCCGAACGGCGTTGGCGCCGCGGTCGATGCAGGTCGGCCCGTCTGGGCTGGGAGTCGCTCGAGCCCCGCCGGGTGCTCGCGGCATCTGCCAGCCTCGACGACGTGCAGACCGCCGCTCTGCTCCGCGGCATCGAGGTCTTTACGCTCGAACTGCAGGCGGTACAGGAGTCGGCCGTACTCGGCGAGCCGGCCGTGGCGTTGGGGCAGCCGCTCGGCACGCTGCTCCACGTCGGCGATGAGTTTCGCTCCGGTCTCGCAACACCGCTGGCCCCGCTACTCACGGGTCCAAAGTCGGCCTTCGACGTCGAGGCTGCGTTTCAAAACGCAGCCCGGAGCGACGACGCCACGGGCGACGTGTTCTCGTTCACGGGTGTGACGAGCCGCGTCGTGTCGGCCGATGGTCGCGAGGTGCTCTGGTTCGAACTCGACGTCGCCATCAACAAATCACTGCCGCGGTATCAGCTTGACCTCGGCCAGCGGCCATCCGATATCGCGGGTGCCGAGACGCTTCTCGATCAGGGACTGCGGCTCGGGACGATCGAGGCCGACGTGACGGCTGCCGTCGCCGGCCGTGTCTCCTTCGGCGTGGATCTGGCCGCCAGCGGCGGGTCCGGCTCGTCGATCTTCATCAAGCTCGACGATCTCGCCATCTCGGCCACCGCCAGCCACACCACGGCGGCGAAAAACGCGATCGAGGAGGTCGAGGCCGCGTTCGGCGTCGTGCGGCTCGGGCCGGCCGACATCGACGTCGAGTTCGACATCGCGGCGGAGATCACGCTCGCCTCCCCTGTCGTCACCTTGGACGAAATGCTCGCCGAGTCGGCCGCATCGCCCCTTGCCGTTGAGGCTGTCGCCGGCGGGGGCCTCAGTCTGTCGATCCCATTCACGCTCGCCATCGGCGGCTTCGCCGAGAGCGGCAGTGCCATCAAGATCGGTGTCACCGCCAGCGACCTCTTCCACACGGTGGACGAGTTGCCGGCCCTCACGCTCGGCCTTCCCACGCTTGCGGCCACAACTGGCGGCTCTTTTGACTTTTCACAGCTGGGCGATATCGACACGGCCGCCCTGTCGGCCTATCTGGTCGAGCTCGAGCGGCTCGCGCCCGAACTGATCCGGGACTTCCGCCTGCCGCTCATCGACCGCCCTGCGGGCGAGGTGTTCGACGTCGCGGGACAGATCGCCGTGATCTTCGAGGCGCTCATGGGCACCGGCGGACTGCCCCGATTCAAGACGATCGACGACCTGATCGAGATGCTCCGCGATGCGATGGCGGGGTCACCGTCGCCGCCGTCCGTCACCGACTTCGGCCTCGCCTGGAATCCGCTCTCCCAAGGGCTCGAGTTCACGCTGCCGCTCTCCGTGTCGGGCACGGAGTCGGCCAGCTTCGACGCGGCGAAGATCTTGCCGGCCGGCATACCGCTCGACGTCTCCGGCAGGGGGCTGGCTACGCTCGGGCTCGCCGGCGGCTTCACGATCACCGGCGGCGTGATGGCCGCGACGTCGTCGGCTCTCCCAGCGGTCGAGGGCTCGACCGACTACGCAAACCGTCTCTATTTCCGGCCCGGCACCGCGGCCGACCTGGAGTTCACCCTCGACGCCAGCCTCACGGCGGGGGCGACGCTCGGGCCGCTCTCCGCGCAGATCTACGACGGCGAGGCGAACATGACCGCGACAGTCGCGGCCACGCTGCCTGAGACCGCGGCCGGCGCCGACGGCCTGCTCACGCTCGCCGAGGTGCGGGCGGGTGGTGGCGGTGCCGCGCTCGTCGCGATGGCCGTGACCACGCCCGCGGCGCGGGGCGTCTTCCAGCTCAAGCCCACGCCCACCTCGCTCGAGACCGCCCTCGAGATCGGCACCTACGTCGCCGACCCGCTGGCGACCTACGTCCCCGATCCCGATGCCACGGCCGGCACGCCCGCCTCTCCGGTCACTGAAACCGTCCCCTACTTCTTCCTCGCCCCCGCGGCAGCCGACGCCGCGACGTGGGAGTTCACGCTCGAACCGAGCATCAAGCTCCAGCAGATGCTCGACGGCCTCGGCAACCTCTCGATGGACGACCTCCCCGGGATGTTCGAGCTGTTCATCGATCAGCTCGAAGGCTTTGATTTCTGGGACGTCGATCTCGGGCCTCTGGGCGTCTCGCTGGCCGACATCTTCTCGTTCCGCGACGTCCTCCTGAACTTCCCCGACTTCGACATCGGCGGCCTGCTCGGGCTGCCCGACTTCGGGTCGGGCGACGGGTCGAGCGCCAGCTGGCCCGAGCGGTCGTTCGGCTCTTTCGGTCTCGAATGGCTCGGCGCTTTCGAGATCGCCCTGCCGCTCTTGTCGCTGCCCGACGTCCGGCTCGCCCTGCCCGACAGCCTCCTTTTCCGGCTTGAGTCGCTGTCGTGGGATCTCGAGGCCTTGCTCGGCGAATGGGAGGGCTGGACGCTCGGCGACCTGTCGCTCGACCTCGACTTCGTCGGCCGGCTGCGGAGCTGGGGCGGCTCGGCGGACATAGCGTTCGGCGAACTCTTCGACCTCGACCTGCCGGGCCTCCCCGACTTGGGCGGGCTGCCGCAACTCCCCGACCTCACCGCCGCCCTCGCCGAACTCGACCTCTCCCTGGGCGCTCTCACCGGGTTCTTGGACGGCCTCTCGTTTGAGATCGGGGGCGTGGACGTCGCCTTCGGCCTCGCGGGCTTCGGCGACCTCTTCGAGGGCGTCTTCAATTTGGCCTTCCCCGACGCCGATTTCCCCGGACTCGATCTCACGGTCACGCCCGTCACCGGCAGCCTCGACGGACAGCTTCTCTTCGACTTCGAGATCACGGTGGCGTACGACCACGAGGTCGATTTCGAGTCGCTCGACATCGGTGTCGCAGGATCGCCGATTCCGCTCGCCCTGGACGGCGAAGGCGGCCTGCTGCTGGCCCTCGACGGCTCGTTCGCCACGCGGCTGGGCTTCGACCTGTCGACCGCCACACCGCTGGTCGATCTCGACGAGACGACGATCGCCATCACCGCCGGCATCGAGAGCACGACGCCCGCCACGCCAGGCTTCATTCTCTCCGCCACGATCGGCGGCCTGTCGGCGATCTCCATCGGCGGCGATGAACCCGGGCAGGAGCGGGCCACGCTCACGCTCTCCGATCCGCTCGACGCCGACTCGAGCGACGGTCTCGCTCCGGCCGTCTTCGCTTACGGTCTCAACCCCGCGACGGGCACTCGGGAGGCCTACGCCCGCGCCGCGCTCGACGCCGCGCTCCCGCTCTATGTCGTCGGCATGGAGAACCTCGGCCGGATCGATTTGGCCGGATCCCTCGACACCGCGGCCACGCCCCCGTTCGACGTGTCGTTCACCTACGTGCCCGACCGGGACGGCGAGGGCACGCCCTACTACGACAGTCTGGCCGACATCCTCGCCGACGCGGTCTTCAATCCTTCGGTCTGGTTCGAGCTGATCTGCAGTTTCACCACCGACCTCACGAGCGGCCTCGCAGCCGACTACCTTGGCAAGCTCCCCTTCCTCGGCGGCATCGACTTCTACGAGACGGCTGGTGACGGCTCACGGCAGCCGAAGTTCACGTTCTTCAAGGACATCTGCGCCGCGCTCGACGGCGTGGACGTGTCGTCGCCGGCAAGCTTTCTCGGGACCGTGCAGGCCGCGTTCGAAACCATCTTCGGCGATCCGACCGTCAACACCGTCACGCCACGGTTCGTAGACCAGTCCGGCAACCCCGTGACGATCGCCGACTGGTCCGACCTCGGGCCGAGCGGCGCCGTGCTACTCGACCTCGCCCTCACTGGCACCACGACGATCGCGATCGGCGAAGGCGATCTCGACATCGGCCTCGACGCGCTCGGGATCGAGGCCCGCGTCGGTGCCGACCTCGACCTCTCGTTCGCGCTCGACATCGGCCTCGGCTTCAGCATGGCCCGCGGGCTCTTCGTCCAAACGCTCGACGCGGCCGCCACGCCTGAACTCGTTTTCGAAGCCGCCCTCTCGCTGACGGAGGGCAGCGCACTCAAGGTAGACCTCGGACCGATCACGTTCGCCGCGACCGACGTGCGGACCAGCCCGGAACTGACCGCCACGCTCCCGCTCGACATCGGCACGGCCACTCGGTTCTTCGCCGCCGACCTCCCTGCGCTCGTGACGAATGCGACCGTGCTCACGTCGGGCGGTGCCGGCGTCGAGGCCAATCTGGCCTTCGATCTCTCGGCCGACGTGTTCGGTGCCGGCGTCGGGTTCGGCACCACGCTCGCGGTCGGTTATTCGCAGGGCGGCGTGGCCGACGGCGGGCCGATCGCCTTCTCCGAACTGGTAACGGCCGGTGGTCTCGACGCCGGCAATCTTTATGTCTCGCTCAGCGACGTCGGCATCGACCTCGGCGGTCTGCTCTCTGGGCCGGTGCTCGACCTGATGACGAAGATCAGCGAAGCGCTGGAGCCCGTGCAGCCGATCGTGGACCTGCTCACGGCCGAGGTGCCACTGGTGTCGCAGCTCAGCGAGGATTTTCTCGGCGACGGCCCGGTGACGTTCCTCGACCTGATACGGGTCTGGGACAGCGCAAAAGCCGAGAAGGCCGAAAAATTTCTCACCGCGGTCACGGCGGTCACGTCGTTCATCGATAGGCTCCGCGGCATCGGCTCCACCAACCGCGTGCCGCTCGGTAGCCTGACGGCGAAGGCCGAGGCCCTCGCGTCCTTTTCGACAGGCAGGCCCGCGACCGCCGATGCGTTCCAGAAGGCCCCGTCCGCCGCGACGGCGACAGCCACGGCCAACGACGCGGACGACGACAGGACGGCGCTCGAGGAGGCGGGCGTGGCGTTCCCCATCCTCGACGGCACGGTCGAGGCGATCTTCGGTCTGCTCTTCGGCCGGGACGTCGACCTCGTGACCTGGGATGTGCCCGATCTGGAGGGTGTCGGGTTCGAGTACACGTCGCCCCTGATCCCGATCTTCCCGCCGCTCTTCGCCACCCTTTTCGGGTCGGTCGAGTTCGGCACGAACTTCGACGTCGGCTACGACACCCGCGGCATCCGGCAGGCCCTCGCCGACGACACGGTGCGGCTCACCCGCGTTGCCAACGGCTTTTATTTCCGCGACACGGTCGATGGCACGTCGGGCACGAACGACCGGGCCGAGGTCACGCTCTCCGCGACGATCGGCGCCGCGGCTGAGCTGAACGTGGCGGTCGCGTCGGCCGGCGTCTCGGGGGCCCTCACCGGCACGCTCGGCGCGAACCTCCGCGATCCCAATGCCGACGGCAAGGTGCATCTCGACGAGTTCGCCCGGCTGGCCGCCCAGAGCCCGGAGTGCGTGTTCGACTTCGAAGGGGCGCTCGACGTCTCCCTCGACGCCTACCTGAAGCTCGGCTTCGACACCTACTTCGGCTTCGTGACGCTCTTCAGCGACTCGCTCAACCTCCTCGACGAGCGGCTCTTCAGCTGGTCGGACATCAGCTGCCCGCCCGCAAATCCTGTGCTCGCCGAGGTGGTGGCCAACGTCCGCACGCTCGATCCCGACGTGACAGTCAGCGCGGTTCCGGCGACCGATCCCATCCGGGCGCTCGCGCTCAACATGGGCGACCGTGCAGGCCGCGTGCTCGAGGGCATCGAGGACGGCGACGAGGAGTTCACGATCGAGCAGACGATGGACGCGGGCGGGGCCGCCGTGGCGGGCTGGATCACCGTCAGGGCGTATGACTTCGAGAAATCGTTCGATACGAGCACGTTCGACGTCATCTGGTTCGACGCCGGCATCGGCGCCGATGTCGTCACGGTGTCCGCCGAAGTAACCATTCCCGTCTGGGGACGTGGCGGCTCGGGCAACGACCAACTCACCGGGGGCGACGGCGTCAACACGCTCTTCGGCGATGCCGGCACCGACAAGCTCGTCGGCGGCAGCACCTTCGACACGCTCTCTGGCGGCGATGGCGTCGACTTCCTCTACGGCATGGGGGGCATGGATACGCTCGCCGGTGACGCCGGCGACGATCAGATCTACGGCGACGACGACAGCGGCACCGGGCCCGGCGCCGCACAGGACTTCATCGCGGGCGGCTCGGGAGTCGACACGATCTACGCCGGCAATGGCGACGATCGGATCTGGGGCGGCGACGGGGACGACCGTATCTTCGGCGGCGCCGGTGCGGACCGGATCGCGGGCGACGCGGGCAATGACCAGCTCTATGGACAAGACGGCGATGACATCATCTACGGCGACGACGACGGCAGCGCGATCACGGAAGGCGCGTTCGAGGTCAACGCCGACAGGATCGAGGGGGGCGCGGGCGTCAACTACATCTTCGGCGGCCCCGGCTTCGACCGAATCTGGGCCCACAGCGAGGAGGAAGGCGCCGCCGCTCCAGCCGCAGCGGTCGGCACCGCGTTCTCGTTCTTCGTCTATGGTGGAGACCATAGCGACACGATCTACGGTACCGCCGGCCGCGACTATATCGACGGCGGCTTCGAGTCCGATGAGATCCACACCGGCGACGGCAACGATTACGTCACCGGCGGGCCGGGCAGCGACCTGATCGAGTCGGGCGAGGGCGCCGCCGAGATCTTCGGCGGCTACGGTAACGACGTCATCGTGGGCCGCGGTGGCGACGACTGGATCGAGGGCGGCCCCGGCGACGACGAGATCTACGCCGGCCTGGGCGCCGACACGGTCTACGGCGGCACGACCGGCAAGGGCTATCCGTTGATCGTGGCCGAGGAGTCGGGGCCCCGTCCCATCCAGACGGCGATCCACGGCGGCTACGCCACGCGGCCCCAGAACGGCACCGGTGAGAGCCCCTGCGAGCCCGAGATCTTCTTCCATCCGGAGGTCTATCCCGACGCCCCCTACGAGATCTCCGTCACGATCTACGAGGATTCCAACGGCAATGGCCGGCGCGACCCGGGCGAGCCCGACGCACAATCCACCATGGGCTGGTCGGCGACGCTTGCCGCACGCGGCCAGCCCCCGTATCGAGCCTCGGTGCCCGGCGGCACGAGCAGCCTGCCGGGCGAAGGCGGGCTCGTGGCGGGCGAGTGGACGGTGACGATCGGTGGCGACTACACCGGCTACGAGAACGGTTCGCTCGTGAAGACGATCCTGCTCGACGAGGCGAACCCGACCGGCTCGATCAGCCTCGGGGTCTGGCGGCCGACCACGATCAAGGGCACGATCACGAACCTCACCGAGACGCCGGGGCAGCCTGAGCCGGCGGTTTACGTTTTCGTGGACCTCGACCAGGACGGCGAGTACGACGAGGGCGAGCCGGTCACGATCTCCGATTCGAGCGGCAGCTACGAGATCACGGGGCTGGCTCCGTCGCCAAACGCCTACCGGGTGCTGCCGGTGCTCTCGCCCGAACGGGGCGTGGCAACGCCCAGGCAGCACGACGTGGTTCTGCGTTCGGGAGCGGTCGCCGACTGCGACTTCGAGATCCGCCTGGCCAACGCGCCGGTGGTGACGGCGCTTCTGGTCGGCGAGCAGGCCGGCGGCGACAACGGGGCCACGGCCTGGACCGTCGTGCCCGACGGTCCGCAGAGAAACACGCCGCTCGTGTCCACGGCCGGCTTCCGTCGGTTTGCGTTCGAGGTCGGGGGCCCGGTGGGCCTGGGTGTGGTGCAACCCGACGCGGTCGTCGTCACACGGCAAGTCGAGGGCCTTAACCCAATTCCGTTGACCCTGCGTCCTCTCGGCACGCCAACCGATCCAAGCCGCGTGGAGTACGAGATCAATGACAAGGGGAATCCGCTCCTTCCCGGCACCTACGGCGTGTTCATCGACGGGGCTAAGGTGACCGGCTCCAACGGCAGCGAACTCGACGCGGAGATGCTTTCCTTCTTTTCTTTCGTGCAGTTTCCCTCCGGCGACGGTGTCGCCGGAGGCACGCTTGCCTTTACGTTCGTGGTCGGCGAAGCGGTCGCCTCCGCCGCCGCCCTGCGGGTCGCCGAAGACGGTGGGATCGCCGCCGACGAGCAAATCATCGCGGCAGCAAACGGCGGCGGCACGATCGAGGGCACCATCTGGCAGCACGATCGTCGGGACTACGACCAGGGCCGCACGCGTGGTGAGCCGCTCCTCGCCGGACAGGTCGTCGAGCTCTATCGCCGCCAGGGCACGAGCGACGTGCTCGCCGGCACGGCCGTCACCGGCGCCGACGGCTCCTTCCGGTTCACGGGCCTCGAGCCAGGGAAATACACCGTCCGCCAGCGTCCCCAGGGTCCGTGGGTGCAGGCCACGACCGGCGGCGTGTCGCGGCCGGAGCAGCTCTATGCGGCGAGCTACAGCATGGCGGTCGGGGGCGGCACGAACCCCATCAAGAGCTACCTGACCCGCATCGACACGGCGCCGTTCTCCGTTGCGGTGGAGGCCTCCACCTTCGCGGTCGTCGTCCGCGACATCGCCATGGCCGACCACGATACCGCCTACTTGGTCGGCCGCGCGACGACGTCGGGACGAACGCCTGCCGGTGACTCCGGTCTGTGGCGGTACACCTTCTCCACGCAGACGCTCGAGGATCTCGGCCCCACCTTCGGCGCCACGGTCGTCGGCCTCGACACGATCGACGGCACCCGGCTGCTTGCCGCCGCCGACGACGGCTCGCTCCTGGCCTACACGCCGGCCATCGGCCTGTGGGAAAATCTCGGACGGATGCAGCTGGCGACCGGCGGCTTCGTCTATCCCGTCGGCGACGTCGCCATCACCGGTTCCGGCACCGCCTACGTCGTCGGCGTGCTCGACGCTCCGGCGACCGTCGGCAACAATGCCGGCGCGGGCGTGCAGTATCTCTTCGAGGTCGCGCCGCGAATCCGCGGGGCGAACACGCGGGCCATCGCGCCCTACGTCGTGAAAGCCAATCCGCTCGAGAAGGATCCCGAGTATCTGGTCGGGCTCGAGTACTCCCCAGGGGAGCCGCTCGTGGCGTTGAGCCACCGCGGCAACCTCTTCAGCGGCGTCGTCCCCCTCGGCGACCTCGGCAACCCGCGGAACTTCGCCACCACGCTCGGGGGCCTCGGTCTCGCCCCGTTCGGCGTCATTCCCGACTCCACCCGCGATGATTTCGTGATCGGGATCACCGGCGACGAGAAGGCGACGGTCGGCTTCGGCAACGAGCCGACCGGCCGCGAGCTGCTCGATGGCGACGATTTCCTCGACGGCGGCTGCGAGGACGTGCGTGACGAGCTCTACGGCGACGACGGCACCGATCTGCCGCGGGGCGTGGTGAGCGTCGGTGGCAAGGACGAGATCCGCGGTCGCGGTGGCGACGACCTGCTCGACGGCGGACTGTTGGGTGACGTGATCCTCGGTGGCGACGGCAACGACACGATCCGCGGCGGCACGACCGGCCTGAACCGGCTCGAGGGCAACGCCGGCACCGACCGGATCGACGGCGGCGCCGGCACCGACTTCGCCTACGGACACGACGGCGAGGACACGATCCGCGGCTTCGCCGGCGGCGACCTGCTCTTCGGCGGCGCCGATCCCGACGACCTCGACGGCGGCGACGGCGCCGACCTGCTCGTTCCCGGAAGCGGCGGCGACACGAAGGGCGACAAGGCGGCCGGCGGCGCCGGCGACGACACGATCGTCGTCATCGACGTCACCCGGGGCGGCGAGTTCGCCGTCGTGCCGACGGGAACGGCCAAGGATCTCTACGACGGCGGTGCAGGCACCGACACGCTGCTGCTCGACGCCGACCTGGCCAGCGTCGCCCTCAACAACGCGACGCTCGTCGCCTACGGCCTCGACGATTCCATCGGCTTCGAGATCGCGGTCCTCGCCGGCGGCGGCAGTGACAACGAGATCCTGGCGGGCACCTTCTCCGGCCGGACCGTGATCCGCGGTCGTGACGGCAAAGACACGCTCGTCGGCGGCACCGGCGACGACTGGATCGACGGCGGCGACGGCAACGACTTGCTCACGGGCAACGCGGGCGACGACGAGATGCACGCGGGCACCGGCACGAACCGACTCACCGGCGGCGCCGACGACGACGCCTACATCCTCGCCGCCACGGGCACGAACACCATCGTCGAGGCAGCCGGCGGCGGCACCGATTCGCTCGACATGTCGGCCGTGGGCACGGAGCGGCTGTTCGCCCGCATCGGCAGCGCGGCCGACGGCACGTCGATCGCGACGTTGGGCACGACGCTCGTCGCCACGTTTGCCAACGACGGCATCGAGGCCGTGCTCCTCGGCGGCGGCGACGACGAGATTGTCCTCCGCGACGGCACGACCTCGGTCGCCGCGATCGACGCGGCCGCGGGCAGCGACACGCTCGCCTACACCGACCTTCGCGGAGCCTGGGGGGCTTGGGCGGCTGGCGTCACGGTCGACCTGAAGGACGGGACGGCGACAAGTCTGGCTGGCATCGACGGCGTCGAGAACGTGATCGGCGGCAGCGGCGGCGACTCGCTCTCCGGTGACGATGAGGCCAACCGGCTCGACGGTGAAGCGGGCATCGACACCCTCGTCGGCCGCGGCGGCGACGACGATCTCCACGGCGGTGCAGACGACGACATCCTCGTCGGCAACGCGGGCCGCGACACGCTCCAGGGCGGTGGTGGCACCAATGCCCTCACGGGCAACGAGGATGACGACGTCTACCGGTTCTCCGAGGACGGCCACGTGGACACCGTGGCCGAGCTCGCGGGCCAGGGCTTCGACCAGCTGCTCTTCACGACCGGCACCCGCGGCATCACGTTCGACGTGGGCGCCCGAATCGTGGCCGACGACGGCGTCGGACGCGTCACCGTGCTGCTCGCGGCCGGCATTGATCGTGTCGTCGGCACGAGCCTGACCGACACCTTCCGGATCGCCGACGCTGCTGCGTACACCGGCACGCTCGATGGCGGCGGCATTCCCGGCACCGCGTTCGCCGAGTTCGACACCCTCGACTACTCGGCCTGGACGACCGGCGTGGTGGTGGATTACACGGGCGGCCTCGACGCGACGTTCGTCGGCGCCGCCACCGGCACCGGGGGCGTCGTCGATCTGCGGCACGTGATCGGCGGCACCCGCGACGACCGGCTCGTGGCCGGCGGTCTCCCGGTCTGGTTCGAGGGGGGCGACGGGGCCGATCGGCTCGAAGGATCGCCGCAGGACGACCGGCTCGACGGCGGCGCCGGGGCCGACACGCTCCTGGGCGGCTTCGGGGCCGACCGGCTCGCGGGCGGGGCGGGGCTCGACACCCTGCGGGGTGGCGCGGGCGATGACCGTTATCTGTTTGCCGATCTGTTCGGCGTCGATACCGTCCACGAGTCCCCGCTCGATGGCCGCGACACGATGGACTTCGCGGCCGTCACGGTGCCGCTCGTGGTGCGGCTCGGGAGCGTGACGGCCACGACGGGGGCCGGTGACCTCGCGATCCACGCCGGCACGGCGATCGAGGAAGTGGTCGGCGGCGGGGCCGCCGATGCCTTCGAGATGACCGGGCCGGCGGTGACGTTCCCAGGCACGC
>JBIIMX010000022.1:0-19229 GCA_044337765.1 Pirellulales bacterium
CAGACCTACTATCGCTGGAAGAAGAAGTTCGGTGGGCTTCGGATCGACCAGGCGAAGCGTCTGAAGGACCTTGAGAAGGAGAACGCCCGGCTGAAGCGGCTCCTTGCTGATGCGGAACTCGACAAGGCGATTCTTCGAGAGGCTGCATCGGGAAACTTCTGAGCCCGGCGAAGCGGCGGCGAGCGGTCGAGCACGTCAGAGGTGTTCTTGGCCGTGATCGACTTAGCGAACGCCGGGCATGTCGAGTGCTGGGGCAACATCGGAACACGCAGCGTCGGCAACGCCACGTTCCAGATGATGAGCCCCGTCTTGTGACGCGGATCGTATGGCTGGCCTGCGAGTATGGCCGCTATGGATACCGCAGAATTACGGGCCTATTGCACTGGGAGGGATGGCGGGTGAACCACAAGCGAGTGGAACGGATCTGGCGGGAGGAGGGGCTGAAGGTGCCTAAAAAGCAGCCCAAGCGAAGGCGGCTGTGGCTGAATGATGGGTCGTGCATCCGCTTGCGGCCGACGCATCGCAATCATGTGTGGAGCTACGACTTCGTGGCCGACCGCACCTCGGATGGTCGCCCGATCCGGATGCTCACGATCGTGGACGAGTTCACTCGGGAGTGCTTGGCGATCGATGTCGCCAAGAGGCTCACGAGTGAGGACGTGCTGGAACGTCTGAGCGATCTGTTCGTCCACAGGTGTGTGCCGGAACACATCCGTAGCGACAACGGGAGTGAGTTCACCGCCAAGTGCGTCCGAGAATGGTTAGGGCGAGTTGGCGTGAAGACGTTGTTCATCGAGCCGGGTTCACCGTGGGAGAACGGGTACGTGGAGAGCTTCAACGGCAAGCTTCGAGACGAGCTGCTTGAGCGGGAAGCGTTCGACACGCTGCTCGAGGCCAAGGTGCTCATCGAGCGGTGGCGGCAGCACTACAACACCGTCAGGCCCCACAGTGCCCTGGGATATCGGCCCCCGGCCCCTAGGGCGCTGCAGCCCTGTGTGGTTGCTACGGCTGCGCCTCCGCAACCACACAGGGCTGGTCTGTTGGAGGGCAAAACCCTAACTTAAAAACTGGCGTCATACATGGGGGCAGGTCACCCTCGGTGATGAGTTTTTTTGGTCGCCATCAGGATTGCTCCAACGAGGCTGCTCACGTGATGCTGCTCACGGTCGCTCAACGAGTGGGCTGCGAAACCGGACGCTTCTCCCGTGCGACCGGCTCCCGAGACGGGCGGGTGGGCTGGTGGGCTCACGACCTGAACACGGCGATCCCGCCCCCCAAATCCGGCCGCGGGCCCCACGCGGCGAGCAGGGATGCCGTCACGATGCTCCAGGGGACGACCATGGGCGCACTGGAGCACCCGGGGCGTGAACCTGTCATGGCCGTCAGTTCACCAGCCCGTCGAGTGTTCCGGTTGCATCGGAGAATTTCTCCACTTCGCAGCCCACTCGTTGAGCGAGCGACAGGAGAACGTTGGAAAGCGGCGGATGCTTGTCTTCCTCGAACGCGATGTGCCGGCCGAGCTTGACGCCGAGCTTCGAACCACCGGCCACGAGCAACGGCAGGTTCTTCGGTGAATGATCGCCGCCCTTGCCGGAGTTCATGCCGCTACCGTAGAGGATCACGGTGCGGTCGAGCATCGAGCCGTCGGCCTCAGCAGTCTTCTTGAGCATGCCCATGAACCGCCCCAGCTTCTCGAGGTGCCCCTTGTCGATGACCGCGAGCTTGCCGAGCATGCCGGGGTCGCCGCCGTGGTGGGAGAGTTCGTGGTGGTTTTCACCGCCCATTCCGGCTCCGCCGGCCTCGCGTGACCACTCGAACGTGATCACGCGGGTCGTGTCGGTAAGAAACGAGAGATAGGCCAGTTCCAGCATCACGTCGACCCACATCGGCCGGTCGTGCGCGTCGATGGGCTTGCTATCCAGTTGCAGGCCCTTGTCGGAGACCTGTGGCTTTGGCCGATCGATCCACTGCTCCATCCGCTCCACCTGCTTTTCGGTGTCGCGAACGCTGGAGAGATACTCGTCGAGCTTCTTCTGATCGGTCGTGCCCAGCCGGCGGTGCAGCGACTTGGCGTCGCCGACAACCGCGTCGAGGATCGACCGCCTCTCGGCGTAGCGGGCGATAGCCGCCGCTCGGTCAGTCGTTGATTCGGGCACGAAGAGCCGTTCGAAGACCCTGCGGGGCGAATTTTCGGCGGGCAGGGGCGTGCCGGTCGCGTCGAATGACAGCGTGTGGCTGTGTCCGGCACCGCCGGTGCCCGACATGTCCGAGAGTTGGACCGAGGCATACCGCGTGTGCGGGCCGTGAAAGGCCGCGACGAGCTGGTCGATCGACACCGAGTTGGTGTAGTCGGCACCCGGCTTCGACGCGAGGTCGGCCCCCGTCAGCCAGGTGTCGGCGCCACTGTGGCCGCCCTTGGAATGGGGATGTCCCATGCCCGTCAGGACGGTGAAGTCGTTTCGGTACGCTTCCAAGGTCTTGAGCGTGGGGGACAGGGTGTAGTTCTCGCCCGTGTCGGTGGGCACCCAGTCGATGATGTTCACGCCGTTGGGCACGTAGCAGCAGATCATTCGCGGCTGCACGGCTTCCGACTTTGGCAGCGGCTCGAACGTGGAAGGCGCGGCCCAGGCCCGCGGCAGCATCGCGTCGAAGAGCGGCAGCGACACCGCCGCTCCAGCTGCCCGCAAGACATGCCGCCGCGAAAGTCGCCCATTGCTGAAACCGTTCATGATGTTCCTCCGGGTCGGGTTTGTCGCTGGTTGTCGTTCTTCTGCCGGGTGTTCCGTCGATCTGCCGCTACTTGGCTGCAAAGGCGTCGCTGGCGACGATCGCCTTGACGAGCGACCGCACCGTCGTGCCGTCCTGTTTCATCGCTGCTACGGTCCCGTCGATCAGTGGCTGGTCGGCAAGGCCGAGTTCCCGGCCCAGGGCATAGGTGGTGAGGTGGGTGGCGAGTGACTTGAGGAACAGGTCGTCCTGCTTGAGCATCGCTTGCTGGAGGCCGGCCACGCCGACGATCTTCGTGCCGTCGGGCATCTTCGACGAGGCGTCGATCTTCGGGTCGTTGACGTCGACATTCCCCTTGTATCCGAATGCCTCCTGCTCCCGCCACTCGCCCGCGGCGTTGAAGTTTTCGAGGGCGAAGCCGAGCGGATCGATCTTGTTGTGGCAGCGGGCGCACTGCTGGAGCTGGCGGTGGATTTCGAGCCGTTGCCGGACGGTCGCCTTGTCGATGCCGGGCACCTTGGGTGCGATCTCGCCGGCGTTGGCCACCGGCAGGCCGGGATCGGTGCCGAGAAGTGTCTTGAGGATCCATGTGCCGCGCTTCACGGGCGACGTCCGTGTGCCATTGGACGTGAGCGAGAGAATCGACGCCTGCGTCACGATGCCCCCGCGTGACACCCCCTCGGGCACGCTGACCTTCTTGAACGCGTCGCCGCGGACGTCGGGAATGCCGTAGAAGCGTCCCAGTCGCTCGTTGATGGTCACGAAGTCGCTCTTGATCATCTGGCGGACGTCGAGATCGTGCTGGAGAAACTCCTTGAAGTAGGCCTCCGATTCGCCCACGATCGAGAGTTCCAGGTGCCGGTCATACCGGGGATAGAGATCTCGCGAGGGCGGATTCGTCCCGATCTGCCGGAGACCCAGCCACTGCCCGACGAAGTTCTGCACGAGGGCGTCGGCCTTGGGATCGGCCAGCATGCGGTCGACCTGCTCCCGGCGGGTCTTGGGGTCGGTCAGCTTGCCCGCGTCGGCGAGCTGCCGCAGTTCGGCGTCGGGCTGGCTCGACCAGAGGAAATACGACAACCGCGTGGCCAGCTCGTGATCCGTAAGCGGTTCGGAGAAGTTGCCAGGATGGGCCTCGGCAAGATAGAGGAAGCTGGGATTGATGAGCACCGCCGTCAGCGGCACCTTGACCTTTTCGACGAACGACTTCTTCCCCTTCGCGTTGGCGACATACAGCGCGAACTTCTCGTCAACCTCCTCCTTCGTGACCGGCCGCCGGTAGGCCTCACTCATGAACCGCTCCAGGACGGCCCGGACGTAGTCGTCGAGATTCTCGGACTTCAGCGGCGAGTCGAAGAGTATTTTCGTGTGCGACGACGGCGGCCAGGCATCGTAGACAGGCCCCTCTATCTCGATCCAGTCGACCAGCGCAGCGGGCCGAGCAAATGTGTCGTCGTTCTGGATCCACTGGTTTTCAGGCACGCTGGGAATGTCGTAGGCGTAGTTCAGCGACACACCGGCCGACTCGGTCGTAAACCGCACCGGAAACTCGACGGTCTGCGGCGCGTCAGCCGTCCCTTCGATATCGAACTCGGCGACCGTCCGGGGCTGTGAGCCCAAACTCACGCCCAATTTAAGCCGCGCTGGCCCGTAGTCGTACATCGGGTCGGTTTTGTAGTGCTTCAGGCTGTGGTCGTACTCCGCCTGAAAATAGCTGGCAGCATCTGGTCGTTTGGCGGTATTTTCGTCGAGCGCCTTCTTGGAAAACGGTTCGGCCGACCTGATGACGTCGTCTCGCGACGGCCGGCGGCTCGCGACCCGGGCTCGGACGATGTACGTGCCCGCGGTCGGCACTCGGAAGTCACGGGCACCGACGCTCCTGTCCCAGCCGTCGCGGCGGAGCACGACCCAGTCGCCTTCGTAGGCATTGTTACCGCCGTTGACGATCGGATTGTTTTGAGCGTCGAGGCGGACGCGGTTGGCGTCAAGCGCCCCGGGTGTCGGATCAAATCTCCAGCGAACCTTCTCGGGCTGCTTTCCCTCGACGATCGCCCGGTCGAGAATCTCGTCCGCGGCAGCCAAATACTGCTCGATTTGCATCGGCGACATCGTGAGCGCTTGACCGTTGTTGTCAAAGCCGCCTGCGGGCGGATCCTGAGGGAAGAGCGACGTATCGAAGTCGACCCCGACGAGGTCGCGGATCGTGTTCTTGTATTCCGCTCGGTTGAGCCGGCGGAGGATGACCGACTGCTCCCTTTTCGAAACCTCGGCAGCCACCGCCTGCTTCGTGATCCAGTCCACTACGGCTGCCACATCTCCCGATGCTGGCTGAGGCTTGTCCTCCGGCGGCATGCCGTGGGAGTTGAGCACGTTGACAATTTCCCGCCATTTGCCCCGGAAGACGACATTGCCGAAGTCGGTGCCCAGCTCTTTCTTGGCGATCGAAAACTCCCCCTGCGGCTTCTTGCCGACATGGCATTCGGCGCAGTGCTGCTTAAAGAACGGCACGACGATCTGCTTGTAGCCCTCGTTGTCTGGCTGGAAGCCGCGTTCGCCGGCGAAGAGCACCCCCACACCGCTGATGCTTGCGGCCATGGCGAACGCGGCGAGCATGGTCTCGTGCCGGACGTGCTTCACGTGAGGTGCCTCCCTGTCTTCGAACAGTTGCTATTGGGAATCTGCTTTGGCCGACTGCCGGCTTACAAAGACTTCCGCTACTTCGAGGTGTGCGTCGTTGGAGTACGTATCGACAAGCAACATTCCAATGGCGCTGCCAGGAGTCCGTTCGGGGTGGCCCGGGCATACGGGCTTGAAATCGCATGCTGGGATCTCGAGTCGACGCCAGTCGCCGGAAACGCCATCTTTGCCTGCGTCATCCGGAACGGCGGTCTCGGCGGTGATCTTGGCCTCGAAATTGCCGCCGAACGCGCCGCCCGGTCGTCGCATTCCAATCATCACTCGGACATCCTGTGCTGTAGTGGTTTTGAGTCGCACGGCCACTACGCTGTCGTCGTGCAGCGTGACGAAGCCGGGGTCTTCATCCCGTACGATCACGCCGTAGTGCACGAACGGCGTACCATCGGCATTGCGGCTGGCGACGTAGGGCAGGGCCAGAACTCGAGACGGCAATCCGTTTTCGGCCGGAAGCCACTTGCCCCGGCAACGGCGGGAGGGAGTGCCGTCGAACGTCTGGCGATAGTTCGCAAGCGTCTCCCCGGGCCGGCTCGCTGCCAGGGGGTTGACGGTTACCAGAGAGGCCGTTGCCGTGTGATGTTCGGGCACTTCCACAATTTGGCCATCGGCCAGACGGCGCAACCGGACACTCCCTTCTTCCACGTCGAGCTGGGTCTGGCTTGAATCCGCTGTTACGGAGAAGATGGTGCCGACGACCTCCACTTCGGCTGTCGCCGTACGGATGACCATGGGTCGCCCGGGCGGCTGCGGCCGGGCGTCGACCGACAGCGTCCCGTGCCGAAGTACGATGCTTTTCTGCCATTGCTCCGCGAATTCGAGCATCGACTCGCCGTTCAGGGTCACCGCCGTGCCGTCGTCGAATCGGAGGGTCAGGAAGGCAGACTCGCCTTCGAGGCTTACCGCGCCGGCGCAAAGCCGGTCGCCCATGGCGAGATCGGAAACCATCCTGCCACCGTCACTCCATGATGCTGCTCCGCCAAGCGATGCCACTTCCACGATCGCATCCGCTCTATGCGGAGTTGTGGTGGAGGACGCGCGGCCGGTGTATCCGAGAGGCAGTTGCAACAACGCAGACCAACTGATGGCCAGCGTCAACAGCCCGGCGGCGGCCAGCGATCCGCCCACGATGAGGCTGTGACGAGCCAGCCGGAGGCTCCCAATGAAGGCCCGCTGATCCGCGTCGCCTGTTCTATGGAGTTCGCCGGGAGGCAGAAGGGCCGATTCATCCCGGAGTTTTGGGTCAGGACAATGTGTAGCGGCCCCGGCGTAGTCCCAGTGCAGCGCGGCATGGAGTTCCATCCATTTTCGATACCGGCCCCGGGCCTCAGCACTCTCGGCCAAAATGCCGGCAAGCCGTGTTTCATCGGCCACGGTAAGTCTTTTGTCGAGCAGGCCGTTGAACAGGTCCTCTAGCACGTCCTGCGGGGGAGTAATCTTGCTCATGTGGCGGCATCCAGAGTGAGCGGGCGTTCGATGCAGCCCAGCAGCGTCCGCCGAACTCGGCGGAGCGTCTCCGCGACTGCGTTGGGCTGTTTGCCCATCGCGGCGGTAACGCCGTTGACCGAGGCACCCGGCAACTCGGCTGACGGAGGGCAGTCGGAACGATCGGAATTCGCCATGCAGGATGTTATTCCTCGACTGGATTTCCCACGGAAATGCCTCGGCGAATTTCCCGGACCGCCGGGTTTTTGGCCCCCATCAACTGCGGCAAAGACCGCCCGGGCTGTTCTCAGCCGGCCCGATTGTTTTCTTTCTCAAAGAACGCCCGAGCGACTGCCACAACGGCAGGCCGCCTGCGGGACAGCTGAATTTTGTGCTCGAAAAACCGTGACGCGTCACATTTTTGGTCCTGTCCCGATGGCAAAACGTGGGATTTCGCTCGGCAGTAATAATTTATTTTGCGAAAGTGGACCGAAGGGTCGGTCTCGTCTTTTCTAATTCCATGGGGGGTTATGAGATCAGCAATCCTGTGCCCACATTCCGGCCGATTCGCTCGGGTTGCACGAGGATTCACCCTCGTTGAACTGCTCGTAGTGATCGCGATCATCGGCACGCTCGTCGGCCTGCTCTTGCCCGCGGTTCAGGCGGCGCGTGAAAGCGGAAGGCGTGCCGTGTGCCAGAGCAATCTCAAGCAGATCGGTCTGGCGCTCCTCAATCATCATGACGCCAAGAAATGTTTTCCCTACGGAACCGACCGGTGGTTCAATGTAGTACGCGCCTCCATGCAGCATGCCCTCCTGCCGTACATCGAGGAGGACAAACTCTACGCCCAAATGATGGGTGACCCGAACTTTAACTCCCAAATTGCGCATGTCACTGTGAATGGCAGAGGTCTCGGCGAATTCAGAATCAATGCCTATCTCTGTCCGAGTGACCCGTATGGTCCGAGGAGCAGCCCAGGCAACAGCCTGCAGGGCCAAAATGCCTACGTGTCCAACTACGCCGCCTCAGCTGGCGGGAAGAATGTCGATGCATCTGCGAATGTGTCTCCTGGGTGGCAGGCTTGCAGATGCGTCAACAGTTGGGGCTGGACCTATTTTCATGGCTCGCCTACCGGCGCCTCTTGGCCGAATACGTTCCAGGCCTTCGGGCTCTACAAAAAACATCCTTGGGGTGAAGGCATGGGCTGGAACGGTCCTCTGACCATCACCGACCCACAAGATCAACGGCGTTGGCCGGCGTCAAAAATGTCAATGATCACTGACGGACTTTCAAAAACCATTTTTGTCGGGGAGCTTCTCGTCAGCCAGAGAGAAAACTCCGAAATGGGTTGGCACACGACGACCACCGGTGCAGGCTGGAACAACGGTGACGGCGAACTCACGACGGTCATTCCCTTGAACTACTCCACCCGTGAGAAACGTCCGGGCCGGAATTTGGACTTCGCGGGTGCGGATGGTTGTGCTGCGAACTGCAACTATGCCACGAACAATGGATTCAAGTCGGCCCATCAAGGCGGAGTAACGTTCGTAATGGGCGACGGAGCGGTGCGTTTCATCGCCGAGGGAATCGACATGTGGACTCTTCAGCGTCTGGGAGCGTGCACAGACGGGCAGAATGTCGGAGAGTACTGATCCATGTCGAATCGTTTTGTTGGAGCTTTTGTGCTTGCAATCTCCCGCTCGCGGCTGCCGGCCGCCATGATGATGCTCATGGTGGCTTTTGAAGCCGGCTGTGGGCCTTCTCGACCGGCTTTGTTGCCCGCGGAGGGCGTGGTGACGCTTGATGGCAAGCCACTGGCGGATGCGGCTGTCGTCTTTCAGCCCAAGGCTGGCGGCCGGCCCGCATCCGCTCGCACCGACGCAAGCGGTCGCTTCAAGGTGGGCACTTACACGCCGCGAGACGGCGCCCTCCCTGGTGAACATACCGTGACAGTCGTTGCCGTCGAGAGCACTGGTACGCCAGACGCACCGGACGTTCGGTGGATAACACCGAAAAGGTATTCCAACAACCAATCCGGTCTTTCGGCAACGGTCGCGGCTGGGTCGAAGATGTTCACATTCGATCTGCTCTCGCAGGAGTCCGCGGGACAAAAGTGACTCGAGTCCGGTGTGAAAAGGGTGACGGCCACCAACGGCACGACTTGAAGCCGCAGTAACGCCCCCGGACGCCGTCTCCGTTCCACTCGCTTGTGGTTCACTCGCCATCCCTCCCAGTGCAGGAGGGCGGTCATTCTGCGGTATCCGTAGCGGCCATGCTCGCGGGCCAGCCATACGATCCGCTGCACAAGACGGGGCTCATCATCGGGAACACGCCGCTGCCGTCACTGCGTGTTCCGACGCTGTCCAAGCACGAGACATGCCCGGCGTTCGCTCAGTCGATCACGGCCAAGAACACCTCTGACGTGCTCGACCGCTCGCCGCCTCTTCGCCTGGCTCAGAAGGTCAGCTGCGCCGCCCAAGGGCGTCCCGATGCAGCCTCTCAAAGAAGCGTCTTGTCGTTCAATGACGGTTTGGGGCATCAGCCTGCGGCCGACGCATCGCAATCACGTCTGGAGCTATTGCCTCGTGGCGGATCGCACCCCCGATGGCCGCCCGTTCCGGATGATCACGATTGTGGATGAGTTCAGCCGGGAGTGCTTGGCGATCGATGTCGCCAAGAGGCTCACGAGTAGGATGTTCTCGAACGGCCACGTGGAGAGCTTCTTTCGCTACGCTCCGAGACGAGCTTCTCCAACGGGAAGCGTTCGACACGCCCCTCGAGGCCAAGGTGCTCATCGAGCGGTGGCGGCAGCACTACAACACCGTCCGGCCGCACAGTGCCCTGGGATACCGTCCCCCAGCCCGGAGTCGCGGCAGCCATGTGCGGTTGCTACGGTTGCGCCTCCGCAACCGTACAGGGCTGGTCTGCTGGAGGGCAAAAACCTAACTTAGAAGCCGGTGTCATTCTTGGGGCAGGTCTTGGAGCAGTTTTTGTTTGGAGTAAACAATGGATAGTCTGAACCCACAAGTCTGGGCACGCATCAATCAGGTGGCTGGTTGGCTTTCGCCCGAGGCAGCTGATTTCACGTATCGCTTGATGCAAACCGATGCGTTCCGCACAACCAAGGGTGCGCTGGTCGAGATCGGAGTCTTCAAGGGAAAATACCTCGCCCTGCTCGCCCATGCAGCACAGGGTCAAGACCGACGAATGATCGGTATTGATGGGTTCTTCGCAGGATATCAGAAACCACTTGAACAGCAGTGGATTGAAAAAGCTCGTGAGGAGATGATCGGCAACATCAAGGCAACCTGCGATTCGCAGGCCGTTGAATTAGTTCAAGCGAATTCGACAGATCTTTCACCGAAAGCCTTCGAGTCATTGGTTCGAGACCGATGCGCTTTTCTCAGCATCGATGCGGGCCATGATGCGCACGAGGTTTACAATGACTTTCGCATCTCTTGCGGCCTGCTCTCCGAGGGTTCGATCCTGGCTGCGGATGATGTGTTCAATCCCAAAGTCCCCGGGGTCGCCGAAGGAGTCTTCCGCTTCCTCTGCAGCTCGGAGGGCCGCCTGTTGGCCCCGTTTGCGACGTGCGGAAATAAACTGTTTCTCTGTGCCAGAAAATCTCATTCACACTACGTGATGATTTCTCACGAGTTCCAGCGTACAGCAACAAGCGGCTATCTTCTCAACAGCAAGGTCCACAATGACCGGAACGCGCAGATCGGTTTCGTTCCAAGAATGTTTGGCTCCGAGGTTGTCCCGTTCTTTTAGGTGACATCCGCCCCCAACTTGGTGACAGCCGGGCTGTTAGCCATGCAGGGTCGTCAGAGCGCATCCGATCCCCATCACTTCGTGGTGATGTCGATGTCGAACACGGTGCCGCTCCGCGGCACGTCGCATGTCAGCGTGGAGCTACCCGTGCGATACGCCTTGGGAATCGTGATGCCGGCCAACGCCGGCGGCAGCATGACGTTGTTGGTGCCCTCGTCATCGGATAACGCGATCGAGACGTTGTATCGGCCCGCGAGAAGACCCCTCATGCCCGGCTTGTCATACATGACGAACATCCCCTGATCATTCGTGACGCCGATACAGGGCCTGGGATCCGCTCCCTGTGGTGTGAAAACGACCCGCACACCTTGGGGCGTAGGTCGTCGGTCAATTGTCAGGTGCCCTGTGACGCTGCTACGGGGGATCTCGCCTTGGCACCCTGCAAGCATCAGGATGCAGCAGGCGACCCACACCGTTCGGCGCCACAGCGGCGAGGAGCCTAAAGGATGAACCATGAAGCACCCCTGTGAAGGATGTGGACGAGTATTCGTTGTGGAAAGTGCGTGCAGCAGAGTTCGAGTGACGCGTCTGATGTTGGTCACTGCGAGACCTGAACGTTCTCGCCGTTTTTTGAAGACAGCAGGCTGAGCCAGACCTGTGCCGACAGGCTGTTGAAAGAGAGGAACTGCACCGAGCCGTCGGCCATCATCACGCCGCCGACACTCATGTGCTCCGAGCCCAAACCGACGTTTGCGAGGTACCCTCGCGACTCGACGGCAGGCTGTTGCACCGCCCAGGCTGTACTCGAGGCCGCCGACCATGCGCCGTTCCAAAACGTTGCCGGAGTGTTCCCTGCGACGGTTGATGCGAGTGCACCGGCAAACCAGGATTGCCCGCAGGAGTTTTCGACAAGCATCGCCGTCTTTGACATGCCGTCGGTGAAATCCTTGAAGGCCTTCTTTTTTTGCCAGCCCAAGGCTCCGGTTCCGTCGAGGGAGTCGAAGTTGTTGGGGAGTCCAGAGAGGGAGACGCCAAAGTTCGCGCGGTAGCAGGTCAGCCCGGTCCGGTCGGTCTTGTGGAAATCCTGGTTCAGTCGAACGCCAGAGTCCGCACTCGCGGCATAGGACTCGTTCACCGGCCCGCCAGCCGCGACCCCATTGAGAACGAGCCCTCCGGTGTAGGACGGGCAATACAACGCATTGATGCGAATATTCTTCGACATGGCAGGTGTGACAAAGGCCCGGATATCTGTCAGGCTGGCGAACATGCCCTGAAAGTTGCGAGTCGCGGTGACCCACGTCTGATACACGGCATCTTCCTCGAGTTGTGGAAGTATCTGCACGATCCAACTGACCGAGTCCTGCCAGAGCATGTTGTTGACCGTACTTCCTGGCGGGGATGAACCGAGATCGTTTGCGCCTCTGCTGTCGTTTTGGTAGGCGATATAGGGAAACCGACCGTCGCCCGCGCGGGCGTTGGCCGAAGCGTAGCTGTGGAGTGCGAGGCCCATTTGCTTGAGGTTGTTGCCGCAGGCGGTGCGACGGGCGGCTTCACGGGCAGACTGCACCGCCGGGAGCAGCAGACCGATGAGCGTGCCGACGATGGCGATCACGACCAAGAGTTCGACGAGCGTGAAGCCCGCGGCAGCCCGCTCGCGGCGGGTTGATGACGTTTGCATGATGGCACCTGAGGACGAGGATGAAGAGGGGGAATGAACGATCGAACTCGTAGGAGCAGACAGTGGTGATTCAGTGAGGATTCGGGCCGCTGGTCGATTGCCGCACGACCAGCGTGGGAGTGATCCGGATGCTCCGGGCGCGTTTGGTGTTGGTGCGGCCCTCGATTCGATCGAGTAGCAGGCGGGCGGCGTTACGGCCGATCTCCTGAAAATCCTGCCGCACGGTCGAGAGACTGGGTCGCAGCAGGCCGGCCTCGGGAATGTCGGCGTAGCCGAGGACGGAAACGTCCACGCCGACCGAAAGATTCAAGGTGGCGGCGGCTTCATAGGCATGGGCCGCCAGCACGTCGCTGACAGCAAATATTGCCGTGGGCCGGTCACGCCCGCTCAGCAGTTCGCGGGATTCGTCGAGAGCCGCCTCGTTACGACACTCGATCTGCTCACACACGGCCGTCTCGTCGCCTGCGTTCTTGCATGCAGCCGTCGCGTTGTGGGCCGCGATCGCCTCTACGAATCCCTGCCGCCGGTCGGCGTAGGTCGATACCCATGGCTCGCCACAGAGAACCGCGAGCCGTCGGTGCCCAAGACCGAGCAGATGCTCGGCGGCAATTCGGCCACCGCCCACGTCGTCGGTGCCGCTGAAGTCGGCCCTTGTGTGCGGTAGCGGTCGGTCCACTGCCACCAGCGGCACGCCCCGCTTCCAGACCTCCTCGAGATAGTGGTTGGACACGGTCTCGTCCGAGGGCCAGAACACAATGCCATCGACACGCTGGTCGAGCAGGCGGTGCAGGCAGCCCAGCTCTGCGGCATCGGGCGCCGCCTCGCCGCCCGTGTGGCTGAAGTGCATCACCGGCAGGCTGCCGGCCGCGACGAGGGTGTCGTGGATCCCCTCGATCAGATCGCACCGATAGAGTTTCGAAGGTCGCACCATCATGCCGACGAGGCTGGTACGGCCGGTCTTGAAGGCACTGACGACGCGGTTGGGCCGATACTTCAGCCGCTCCGCCGCCGCCAGAATCCGCTCACGGGTGACGGCCGACACCTCCGGCGATCCGCGCAGACCCCGCGACACCGTCATCATCGACACGCCGAGTTCGGTAGCGATCTGGCGGAGATTGGCCCGGCCACGGCCGTTACGGTCGAGTTTTTCGCGTTTTGCCGGAGTGTTCAGATTCATCGCGGATTGTCCCGTGACATGCCTTTGAAAATCGCCCCTTGCCAAGACCCGTTACCGTTAACGATAACAGTTACTGGTTTGCGGTCAAGTTTCGGGCATCGACCAAAGCCAGAAAAGACGCAGAACGCTCTCACGGTCGTCAACGTCTGGCGGCCATCCGATACTACGGCAGAGGGGGCGGCCCGAACCTCGGCCCAGATCCGGAGGGTCTTTATGCGACGTTTTTGGCAGCGAGTGCTTTCCGTCGTCGCTGTTTTCGCCCTCGGCGGCGGCCCTGAGGCCTTCGTCGCGGCCGCCGAACCGGGCTCCGTGCCGCTGCCTCCGGCCGTGGGCGACCATACCGTGATGTGGTGGCGGGACGGGTTTCCCGCCCGCGTGCCAAACGCTCCCTGGCAGCGGTGCATCCAGACCGGTCGGTATGGCTTCGTGCTCGACACAGCCGCGATGCGCGTGCCGCACCTCGGTCCTGTTTCTGTGAGCAGCTACGCGAGCCTTGCGCGTGGCGACAACGCAGCGATCACGGCGCTGCCTGCGGCCGACCTGGGCCTCTTCATCAAAGCCGACGGAACAACCTACCGTTGTTCTGCCGGCGCGGCTTGGGACCGCACGTTCGGCCCACGGCTCATCGAGTCGGGCCGCTGGGTGCAGCGGGCTGACGTGAACGGACTCGTGTTCACATCGAGCGATGGCAGAAAGCTCCCCGTCGATGCTCGCTTTGAAACGATCGCCTGGCCCGACCGGGTCGCACTCGTTCTTACCGTGCGGCCGCCGCTCGCGCCGATCGCAGCGGGCGATACCAGCTTCGGCCGGCTCGGCGGCGGGTTTGGGCTCGATGGCACCAATCATCTCGAGGTGCCGCATGCTCCGAGCCTGGATCCCGAACAGTTCACGCTCGAGTTCTGGGCGTATCTCCCTGCGGACTTCGCGACGGCGACGAAGGCCGTGCCGTGGCTCGTCTGCAGGAACTTTCACGAGGAGGCCGACGGCAACTACGGCCTCACGATCAGCCCCCGTGGCGTGCCGCAGGCGGGGCTCAACATCGGCGGGGGACGCGACAATCGCTTCAAGGTCGAGCCGAGGGAACCGCTGGTCGTCGAAGCATGGAGCCATCTGGCCATGACCTACGACGGCGATTCGCTGCGCCTGTTCGTCAACGGCAAGCCCGCCGGCGAAAAGCAGGTTGGCCGCCAACGGAAACCTGGCTCGCGTGGCCTCGCCTTCGGTCGGCGGCAGGATAACTTCGGCGACGGCTACCACTTCCGCGGCGCGATCGATGAGATTCGACTGTATGACCGTGCGCTCTCGGCCGAGCAGATTCGCAATCGATTCACGAAGCCGGACGCGGTGCTTGCCGACGTGGAGCCGACGTTTGCGGAATCGTTTCGCCGCGACGGCGAGACGGCGGTCGTGCGGCCCCATGTTGTCTGGCACGATGCGAAGTTGGCGATCCGTCTCGATGCGGGTGGCACGCGGCTCGAACGCCGTGTCGATCTGCCGCCGGCGGCGGTCGCGGGGCCCGCCCCGTGGTACGACGTGTCGCTCGCGTTCGACCCGGCCACGATGGCGGCATTGGCAGACGACGAGGCCGCATCAATCGTCGCCGTGCCTGTTGACGCCGCAGGCAAACCGGCCGGCGATCCGCTGCCGGTTGCTCGGGATGATGTCCGTGGCTGGCAGCGGATCAATCTCGACGCGGTGACGGCGATCGTGCCGGCTGTGTCGCCGGCGACCAAGCAGCGGGCCGATGCCGGGGTGCCGTTCAAGGAACACCGCAACGACGCCATCGAGCGGGTGCGGATCACCCTCAAGAACTCGGCCAATCGCGAGGCCACTGTCCGGCTTCTCTTTGAGAAGACCGCCGCCGGCTTTCGCGGCGGGCTCGGCCAGTCGATCACGGGGATGTCGGCGATCCTTCGTGACGCAGAAGGCCATCCCCTCGGCATCCCGGTGCAAATCTCCAAGAACTGGCACGGCCGGTCGGGCGACAACCCCTACGAGGGCACCTGGTTTCATGGCTTCACGCAGCTGCGGCTACCAGCTGAGACGACGGTCGACGTGGAACTCACGCTCGCGTTTGCGCACTGGGGCGGTGTGCCGGCCGCCTCCCATGCGCAGCTCTGCCTTATCGGCTGGGGCGCGAATCAGCTCTGGGACGAGTCGGCGATGGGCTCGTGGTGCGAGTCGATCTGCTACGAGCCCGACCAGATACAGGCCGGCTGTTCAATCCTCGATGTCCGTCCGCTGATGGTGACGTCGATGGGCAACGACCCGGCCTGGGGCTGGACCAACAACGTCGGCGGCGGTGACTTCTTCAGACTTTTCGACCGCTCCGGCCGCCGCGTGCCGCACGGTCGCATGAAGTCCGCCTACGAAAAGCAGGGCCCGTGCCTCACGGAGGTCACCTATGCCGGCCAAGTCGGCGAGGGGATCGAACATGCCGAGACGGTGAGCCTTGCTCGGACCGACGACATCGTCCGCGGCATCTATTCGGTAAGGATGGACGTGAAGGAGCCCGTCGACTTCTCCCGGCTGGTGCTCTTCCAGATCGGCGCGGATACCTACAGCTACACGGGTGAGCGGAAGATGGCCGTCGGCAACGTGACGGGGCTGGTCCGTGAATGGCCCACGCAGTGGGGTGGTGATGTCTATCGCACTTCGCCGCTCGAGTGCACGGGCGATGTGCCTTGGGTGTCGCTCCATGGGGCGGTGCGGCGACCGGGGGCAGACAAGGGGGCGTGGGCGAACCGCGGCATCGTCATCCGGGAGTGGCGGGCGCGGCTGGGAGGCAAGGATGCCCGACCGTGGGTGGCGGAGCGTGGTGCCGTCGCCGGTGGCAAGGCGACCTCGACGCTCGATATCGTGCCGCCGCCGGATGTCACGCAGCTCCTGCCGGGAGACTTCGTGGAGGCGACAGTTCATCATCTGGTGCTGCCGCAGGCGGCCGCGGACTATTACGGACCGAATGAGCCACTGCGGGCGGCGCTTGCAACGATGCAAGACACCTGGCGGCTCGTGCATCGCGAGGCGGTGGGCAACGCGCGGCGAGTGGAGGTGCGGAAGGGCCGTCTCGAGCGGGTCCACCCCGATGTGCGGGTGGCCGCGGAGGATGGCCGCGCTGAATTCACGATCTCGGGTGGGCTCGGATACGTGCCGATCACGGTGACGAGTCTGCCGACGCACCGCGGCGGCGGGTTTACGATCGACGGCACGCCGTGCGACCAGGCCGTGCACGGCAACGACTTTTGGCAGACCGACTTCGACCCGGCCACCGGCACCTGGAGCCAGACCGTGACGGTGCCGTTGCCGGAGGCCGCGGCCCACGCGATCCGGTTCGGTGGCTCCGTTCCGTAGGCCTTCGGGAAAAGCGGACGCGACTCGATTCTGTTCGGCAAGTTAAAAACTTGCCGCAACGGGAGTGCGACAGAAGAGAAGGCCCGGAGGGCCGGGTAAGTACCCTGCGACCCCGGGATTATCCACACCGCCCGATTTTATCGCGAGTTCGCTGCATCGCTTGGTTCGCCGGCCGAACCGGGCCGGCCGACGCGCGAGCCCAGCTGTGGCGCAATCGCAGGCAGGCGTCACTCTCTGGCTTCACACCGCAAGATCGAAGCTGAACCGAGCCATAATGGCCCGTCAGGCTCGTGGAGCAGGTTGCTGTCTCGAAGCCCGCGTGACGCGGTTGATCGTCCGCAGGACATCGAGCACGGGCTGAACGCCCGGGAACCCACGTGCCGTAGAGAAATCGGCCGTGAAGGCATCGCCATTGTCTGTAAAGTTGGGCAGCGACGCGAGGGCCGCCTTTACGGCCTCGATCGGAGCCGGGACGCCAATCGCCGGCCCGGTGCCAGGAAACCAATACGCCAAGGCCTCCTCGCCAGGAGCCCCGTAGCCGAAGTTGGCCGGTGTACCCGGCAACCAGTTCACTAAAAAGCCCCCCGGGCCGTTCAGGAAGCCGGCGTACACACGGCTCTCTTCCGAGATGGAATAGTTTGCCGGGTTCAGGTAGTCGGCAACATCGCCGGAGACGATCTGGTCGAGCGTGACGGGGGGACCGCTATAGCTCCATTGCACCGCCAGATTCGCCTGCGACGGGTCGGAGGCGGGATACGCCCACTTGCCCCACACCTGGATCTTGTCGGGCGTCAGGTATCGCCACACGCCCGTGACGCGATCGCCGAACTGACTCGCTTGCACCCGCACGCGCAGGCTGGTGTCGGCGGCAGAGATGTTGAGGAAGTTGCGAACTGCACCATCCAGGGCGGCGATGATCGGGGCCACGGAGGCATCATCGGCATAGGCCGGCGGGTTGCCCGGCGCCTCGTAGAGAATGTCCAAGTAGTCGTAGTCGTTGTCGTACCCGTCACCGTTGGTGTCGCCGTCGGCGAAGCGATCCCCGGTGTCGACCTCCCTGTCGAGGCCGTCGCCGCCGACGATTTTGTCCCTGCCGGCGCCGCCGTCGAACCAGTCGTTGCCCTTCTCACCCTGCAGGGCGTCGTTGCCCGCGCCACCGGACAGTCCGTCGTTGCCGAGACCGCCCCACAGGCTGTCGTTGCCCGCGTCACCGTTCACATTGTCGTTTCCGTCGCCCCCCATCACCTGGTCGTTGCCCGCGCCGCCCCACGCGGCGTCGTTGCCAGTTCCACCGTCGAGCGTGTCGTTGCCCTCACCGCCAAACAGCTGATCGTTATCGTCGCCCCCCCTGAGCTGGTCCACGCCACGTCCGCCGCGGAGAATGTCGGCCCCTGCGCCGCCATCGGCCCGCGAGGCGATTCCGGTCTGGTTCGTGAACGTGTCGTTGCCCGCGAGCCCCGTGAACACCACCCGCGACACCTGCGCGGCCGGCACCGTGCGGCTGAACCGGCCTGCAGCGGAGTTGAGCGACACGACGAGATTCGCGCCCTGCTGGCGGACCTGAGCGGAATCGTTGCCCTCCGATCCCACGATCGAAACCGTTCGCGACGCGCGGTCATAGCCGATCGCCGCCGCGAGGACGATGCGGCCCTCGAGGCTCTCAACATTGAGGGCACGCTCGCGGCCGATGCTTCGGTGCGCAGGGCGGAGATTGCGTCGGCGGCGAAGCATAGTGTCACCCTTCAGAAGAACGTCGGCCGTCTCGGGCAAATCCCCTCATTATAGGCAGGCCCCAGTGCCCGACAATGTCACCATCGGGGAATTTCGTGGATGCTTGGCGAACGTCGGCGATCAGCGGCTCACGACCAAGGAATTATCCACTCCGCCCGAATGAATCGCGAGTCCGCTGCATCGTTTGGTTCGCATTGCGCTTTGCTAGGACCTCCACGCACTGGTCGGGATCCTTTCGGCAAGAACCGATAGAGGGGCCTCCAGTCGCCGAGCCACGTTCTCGCGATGATGATCAAAATGAAAAAGCGTGAACATCAGCATCTCCCGCACCGTCACCAGCCCCAAGACGGGATGAGGCAGGCGATAGCGATCCAGATCCTCCTCGCGCCAGGGCTCGCTGGCGTTTTCCAAGCTGACCACCGTGCCCTCACACTGTAGGATGAGTCGACGTTGGCCAGCAGCCGCTTGGACCGGAACCGCTCCGCGAGGAGGTGCATAGCGGCCAGCCGTCGCCCCAGCCGCAAGACCATCGCAATAGGCAGACCGTAAAGCCTCCCAGCTTCGGGATGGCGTGCGCGTCACACCGAAGCATGCGCGAAGCATGAGTCGCGGGATACGCAACGCACGCGTCACCGGCGTGGTTGAGATCATGAGATGATGAACATTGTCTGCCGG
>JBIIMX010000239.1:0-5314 GCA_044337765.1 Pirellulales bacterium
AGGTCGATCTGCTCAAACGGTGGATCGCCGAGGGGGCACCCTATGAGCCGCACTGGGCCTTCGTGCCGGTGGCGAAGCCCGAGATTGCCGAGTCCGCGCCGTCAGGCAACGAGCCGCATCGTGCGCATCCGATCGACAGGATCGTCCGCGCGAAATTGGACAGGCTTGGCATCAAGCCCCAGCCCGAGGCCGACAAGACCACGCTCATCCGGCGGGCCGCTTTCGACATCACCGGCCTGCCCCCGTCGCCCGCCGAGGTTGCAGCCTTCGTCGCCGACACGTCGCCGGACGCTTACGGGAAAGTTCTGGATCGGCTCTTGTCGAGCCCTCGGTATGGTGAACGCATGGCGGCAGACTGGATGGACCTCGCCCGCTACTCCGACAGTTATGGCTTTCAGGTCGACCGCGAGCGTGCGATGTGGCCATGGCGGGACTGGGTGATCTCCGCCTTCAACAAGAATCTGCCGTGGGACCAGTTTACGACATGGCAGCTCGCCGGTGATCTTCTGCCGCATGCGAACGACGAGCAGATTCTTGCGACGGCGTTCAACCGTCTGCACCAGCAGGAGTGCGAGGGCGGGTCGGTCGAAGAGGAATATCGCGTCAATTCGATCAATGACCGCGTGACGACCTTCGGGACCGCGTTTCTCGGGCTGACGCTCGAATGCTGCCGCTGCCACGACCACAAGTTCGACCCGCTGTCGCAGCGTGAATTCTATCAGTTGTTTGCGTTCTTCGACGATGTCGACGAGGCGGGGCTCTATTCGTATTTCACGCAGGCCGTGCCGACCCCGAAGCTTCGGCTGCTCGATGAGAAAACCGCGACGGCTCTGGTGAAGGCTGGCGAGGCCGCGGCCGAAGCCGAGGCGGAGGCAGAGCGGTGCGAGGCCGTTGCCCGTGCCAGAGTGGCCGACTGGATTGCCGGCAAGGCGGAGATGCCGACGGATCTGGCGGGCGGTCTTGCAGGCACGATACCCGGCGAACTCGTCCGTTATCCATTCGACGAGCGTCGCCAGGATGGCCGGTTTGCCAGTCTGATCGATCAAGGGACCGTGGCGGCGACGGAAACCACGAAGCCCGAGGGCGAACCAGCTGCCAAGGAACCAGCTGCCAAGGAACCAGCTGCCAAGAAATCACCGCAGGAAGAACCACAGGCGAGCGATCAGAAGACCGACACACCGCAGGATCGTTCGGCCACATCGCCGCCTGAAAATACGCTCGTCGAAGGGCATGAGGGCCGCAGCTTGAGGCTCACTGGCGATCACCCGGTGCAGACGCCGGTGGGCAACTTCCGCAGAAGCCATCCCTTCACGGTGTCGCTCTGGCTCAAGCCGGCGACTCGCTATGAGCGGGCTGTGGTCTTTCATCGTTCAAAGGCCTGGACCGACGCAGCAAGCCGCGGTTACGAACTGCTCGTGCTGGACGGCCACCTGCAATGGTCGCTCATCCATTTCTGGCCGGGGGATGCGATCTCGGTGCGTTCAGCCGAGCCGCTGCCGGTGGGCGAATGGGTGCACGTGACCGTGTCGAATGACGGGTCGAGCAGGGCGGCTGGCCTGAAGATCTTCGTGAACGGCCACCCGGCGGCGACGGAGATAGTCCGCGACAGCCTTACGCGGGAGATCACCGGCGGCGGCGCCGATCATCTTCGCATCGGAGAGCGGATGCGGGATCACGGCTTCAACGGGGGCTTGGTGGATGACTTTCGCGTGTTCGACCGTCGGCTGTCGCCGTTGGAAGTCCGCGATCTGTTTCGGCCCGGAACGCTCAAGGAGGTCGTGGCCGCGGCGCGGGATGCCGAGCTGATCGGCGGCTATGCGGCGGCAGCCTTCGACGGGGATGCGGCCGCGAAGCGAGCACTCCTGGAACAGGCACGCCGCGACCGCGACGATCTCGCTGAAAAGCCGCAGGAGGTGATGGTGATGCGGGAACTGCCGCAGCCGAAGAACGCCTACGTGCTCAACCGCGGCGACTACGACAAACGCGGCGAGCCGGTCGAACCCGACACTCCTGCCGCGCTGCCCCCCTTCCCTGCCGAGCAGCCGCGGAACCGGCTCGGGCTCGCGCGGTGGCTCACCGATCCCGATCATCCGCTCCTCGCTCGAGTGACCGTCAACCGGGTCTGGCAGTCGCTCTTTGGGCTCGGCCTCGTCAAGAGTCCCGAGGATCTCGGGAGCCAGTCAACGCGGCCGGAGTATCCCGAACTGCTCGACTGGCTGGCGTGGGAGTTTTCCCATGGTTTCAGCGAGTTCGGCCCGGCCGGCCCGGCTGGTTCGGTTGGTGGAACTGGTTCGGTCGGTTCGGCATGGGACATGAAGCGACTGATCAAGACGATCATGCTCTCGCAGACCTACCGGCAGCAGAGCATCGCCGATGCCCGGGGAATGGCCGACGACCCGCTCAATCTCTGGCTGGCCCGCGGTCCCCGCCACCGGTTGCCGGCCGAGATGATCCGCGACGGTCTGCTCGAGGCGTGCGGGCTCTTGGTCGAAAAGACAGGTGGGCCGCCGGTGAATACCTACGACCTTCCCGAGTCTTTCAAGCCGGCCGCGGCAGGCACAGGAGAGTCGCTCTACCGCCGCAGTCTGTATACCTTTTGGCGGCGGACCGGTCCCGCCCCGGTGCTCGAGAGCTTCGACGTGCCGAAGCGGGTGGTGTGCGTGGCCAAGCGAGACGCGACGAACTCGCCGCTCCATGCGTTCGTGCTGATGAACGGGCCGCAGTTCGTGGAGGCGTCGCGGGTGCTGGCGGAAAAACTGCTGGCCGACTCTTCCGGTCGGTCTGAAGACACCCCGGCACGTGCCTTCGAACTGCTGACGAGCCGTCGTCCGGACGATGAAGAAATGTCGATCCTGCGGCGGATGCATGCGGAGCAGGCGGACTGGTACCGTTCGCATCCCGAAGACGCCGCGAAGTTCGTGTCGATCGGCGACACGAAACCGAGCCCGGCCCTGAAGGCCGTGGAGGTGGCGGCGCTGGCGGGCGTGATCAACGCCCTGATGAACTACGACGGCTGTGTCGTCAAAAGGTAATCCGATGCACAACTATCCGATCAATCGGCGGCACTTGCTCGACTCGTTTGGCATGGGCTTCGGCGGCATGGCGTTGGCCGAGATGCTGGGGCGGGCGGCTGTCGCCGAGGGAACCGCGCCGGATGGGGCCGGCGGCGTGCCGGACGGATTTCATTATCCTCCCAAAGCCAAGCGGGTGATTTACCTGTTTCAGTCGGGCGGCCCGTCACAGCTCGACCTCTACGACCACAAGCCGCTGCTCGTCGAGAAGAGCGGCGAGCAGCTTCCCGACAGCGTCCGCGGTGCACAGCGGCTCACCGGCATGTCGGGAAACCAGAGCTCGATTCCGCTGGTCGGGTCGCCTTTCAAGTTTGCCCAGTATGGCGACAGCGGAGCCTGGCTCAGCGAATTGCTCCCCCATACGGCGAAGATCGCCGACAAGCTCTGCTTCATTCGCACGATGTATACCGAGAGCATCAACCATGGGCCGGGCGTGACGTTCATGCAGAGCGGCTCGCAGATTCCGGGCCGGCCGAGCATCGGTGCCTGGCTCGATTACGGACTCGGCAACGCACACGACGATCTGCCCTCCTTCGTCGTGCTGATCACGAAGAACAAGGGCGGCCAGCCGCTCATGTCGCACCTCTGGGGAGCGGGCTTCCTGCCGACCAAGCATCAGGGAGTTCGTTTTCGCTCGGGGGGCGATCCGGTGCTCTACGTCAACAATCCTGCGGGCGTGTCGCCGGAGAACCGCCGTCAGCTGCTCGACGGCCTGCGGCAACTGCACGAGCACGAGTTTGCCCGCATCCCCGATGCCGAGATCACGGCCCGGATTGCGAACTACGAGATGGCTTTCCGCATGCAGTCGAGCGTGCCGGAGGTGGCCGACTTCTCCGACGAGCCGGCCCACGTGCTGGAGCAATACGGTCCTCATGCGAAAGATCCGGGCACGTTCGCGGCGAACTGCGTGCTCGCGCGGCGGCTCGCCGAGCGGGGCGTGCGGTTCATCCAGCTCTACCATCAGGATTGGGACCATCACGGCGGACTGAAGGGAGGCATCACGAGCGAGTGCCGGGAGACCGACCAGCCTGCAGCCGCGCTCGTGGCCGACCTCGCGGCCCGCGGCATGCTCGACGACACACTCGTGATCTGGGGGGGCGAGTTCGGCCGCACGAACTACTGTCAGGGTCTTTACAAGCCGGGCATGGACTTCGGCCGCGACCACCATCCGCGGTGTTTCACCACCTGGATGGCAGGCGGCGGCATCAAGCCCGGCACGACCTACGGCGAGACCTGCGAATACGGCTACAACGTCGTGAAGGATGGCGTGCACGTGCATGACTTCCATGCGACGCTGTTGCATCTGCTTGGCATCGATCACGAGCGGCTGACCTACAGGTTCCAGGGCCGTCGCTACCGGCTCACCGACGTTCACGGCAAGATCGTGAAGGGTATTCTGGCGTAGGCTGCTGCCGGCCGGTCGAGGACGGTACCATGTCCGAGAGTTTTGGACGGTTTGGCCCGCTGGTTTGAAAGGACGTCGGTCGGGTAGCGCCGAAGAGGCGAGCCGCGGGCCGGCGCTGCGGTCGATCTTTCCGTGGGCTCTGGCCAAATCCCGCGGTTGCAAGGTTTCTGTTCCGACACAGCACGTCGAGGAGCCGCTGTCTATGACGCACTCTCAACCCGCCACTTCCCCAGCGGCGGTCCCGCGGCCCGCTTCCGCCGGCCGGCGGGTCTCGAGGCGGTCTTTCGTGTCAGCCACGTCGGCGGCGGGCGGCATGGCTGCCGGCCTGATGGTGCATTCGTCGCTGGCCGCGGCGGAGACGCCCCGCGAACTGAGGCTCGCGATCATCGGCTGCGGCGGCCGGGGCAGCGGGGCGATCAACGACTCGCTTACGATCAACGACCATGTGAAACTCGTGGCGGCCGCAGACCTCTACCAATCGAGGTGTGCCTCGATGCGAAGAATGCTCGCCGAGGCGCACGCCGACAAGGTGGCTCTCGACGACACTCGGATGTACGCCGGCCTCGACGGCTACAAGCGGATCCTCGAATCGGCGGACGTCGACCTTGTGCTGATCACCACGTCGCCGGGATTCCGCCCGTCCTACATCCGCGAAGCGGTCGAGGCGGGCAAGCACGTATTTGCTGAGAAGCCTGCCTGCGTCGATCCGGCGGGCTACCGCGTATGCCTCGAGGCTCACGATCTGGCCGTCAACAAGGGCACGGCGATCGTCGGCGGCACGCAGTACCGTCGCCAGGTCAACTACATCGGTGCCGTCGAGCAGATCCGGCAGGGCGGC
>JBIIMX010000241.1:0-5297 GCA_044337765.1 Pirellulales bacterium
GATCTCGTACTCCGCGTGGTGCCCGCCGGGGAACCTCTCGAGGCCACTGGTGCCGCCCGGCCACACCGTGAACTTATGGTGTTCTCAAAGGCCGATCTCGTCGCCTCGCCCGCCGCCGGCCTGGCGTCGGAGGGCGTTTGGACCAGTGCCGTCACCGGTGCTGGCATCGCGGAACTGGCGGAGTGGATCGTGCGAAGACTCGTTCCCGAGGAGGCCGAAGAGCCTGCGCTTCTGGGCGGGGCCGTGCCCTTTACCGAGCGACAGGTGGCGTGGATTGAAGCCACCCGAGAGCAGGTGTTGAGCAGGCTGACCCCGGCACCCTGAATCGACAAGATGAAATCTCGTCGCCACGATGGGAGAGGGGGAATCGACAAGATGAAATCTCGTCGCCACGGTGGGAGACGGCGCTGCACCTACTCTTCTTTCTGCGCCGTCGTGCGGCCTCGGACATAAAGCCGGATCGGCACCTCGCGGAAGGGTGTCGTCTTGCGGAGTGCGCCGACGAGATACCGCTTGTAGCCCTCCGACACGCTCTTCGGCGCGCTTGTCGAAAGTACGATCGTCGGAGGGGCGGTCTCGACCTGAGTGGCATAGTAAACCCGCACCGGCCGGCCCCGGGGATCCGCTGGCGGATGGTTGGCCTCGACCGCTTCCCGAATGATCGTGTTGAGCTTCGCCGTCGGCACACGCTCGTGGCTCTGGCGGTACAGCCGCTGTGCCGTGTCGACGACCGCCTTCACGTTGCGGCCACTCGTCGCAGTCACGAACGCCACCGGCGCCCACGGCATCGTGCGGAACGTGTCCCGCAGGTAGTCGGCCCATTCGCCCCGTTCGACATCGCCGGCGTAGAGATCCCACTTGTTGACAACAAACACCACCGGCTTCGCCTCTTCCATGATCGTGTCGGCCAGTTGCTTGTCGACGCGGCCCACCGGCTCCGAGGCGTCGAAGAAGAGCAGCACCACGTCGGCCCGACGGACACTCCGCTGCGCCCGATGGGTCGAGTAGAAGTCGATGTCGGTGGTGCGGCTCTTCGTTCGCCGAAGCCCCGGCGTGTCGATGGCGAGAAAGGTGTGTCCATCGACGTCGAATCGCACGTCGACCGAGTCGCGGGTCGTGCCCGCCACGGGGCTTGTGATCACACGCTCTTCGTGGGCCAGGCTGTTGACAAAGGTGCTCTTGCCGACGTTCCGTCTGCCCACGATCGCGAGCTTCATCTCGGGCAGTTCGGCCGAGGGCTCCTCGCCGTCGTCGGCCGCCGACGGAATGCGGGCGAGGATCGCCTCGACGATCACGTCACGGTTGCGGTGCTGCCGGGCGCTGACGATCAGCGGCTCGCCGAAGCCCAGTGCCGCAAACTCGTGGGCGTGGTTGTCGAGCCTGGCGTCGTCGGCTTTGTTGGCGACGAGCAGCACCGGCACGCCGAGCCTCCGCACACGGGCAGCCACCTCGTGATCGGCGGCCACGAGGCCCGCACGGACATCCACGACCAGCAGAATGACAGACGCCTCTGTCAGGCCGGCCTCGATCTGGGCATCGATCCGGGCGGTGAGTCCGTCCGGATCGTCGAACCCCATTCCGCCGGTGTCAACGAGGTCGATCGTGCGGCCCTCCAGCGAGATCCGCTGCACGAGCCGATCACGTGTCACGCCGGCAGTTGGATCCTCGATGGCGATCCGCTTCTCGACGAGCCAGTTGAACAGGGTCGACTTGCCGACGTTCGGCCTGCCGACGATCGCGATCTTGGGGATCAACTTTGAAACCAATCTCGAGCTTGGGGTACGGCGACCGGTCTCGCCCGATCTGGCGGGCGTGAGCGTCACGCCAAAAGTCCCAGCTTACCCCGGCGACCGAGATTTGGTGGCAGACACCATTTTGATGAGGTTTTCGCGGGTCACCGGGCGGATGACACCGTGTTCGGTGATGATGGCCGTGATCAGCTCTGCCGGCGTGACATCGAAAGCCGGATTGAAGGCCCTGGCGTGTTCGGGAGCGGCCTGCACGCCCAGCGGCTTCAGCACTTCCGCAGCCGCCCGCTCCTCGATCGGGATGTCGGCGCCCGTCTCGAGCGTCAGGTCGAACGTGCTCGAGGGGGCGGCCACGAAGAACGGGACCCCATGGGCCTCGGCGAGCACGGCCAGGCCGTAGGTGCCGATCTTGTTGGCGGTGTCACCGTTGGCCGTGATTCGATCCGCACCGACGATGCACGCTCCCACCCGGCCGGTGCGCAGCAATTGGGCTGCCGCCGAGTCGACGAGCACAGTCACCGGAATGCCGCGCTCGACCAACTCCCACGCGGTCAGCCGTGCACCCTGGAAGAGCGGGCGGGTCTCGTCGGCGAACACGTCGAAGCGTCGCCCCTGTTCCCAGGCCGTGGTGATCACCGCCAGAGCCGTACCGTCGCCACCCGTGGCGAGTGCGCCCGTGTTGCAGTGCGTGAGCACGCCACCCTCGGGGAGGATCGCCGCGCCGTGCCGCCCGATGGCGACGCACAGCCGCCGATCCTCCTCGTGGATGCTCCGGGCCTCTGCAAGCGCCGCCGCTGCGATCGCGGCGGCCGGGGTGGCATCCGGCAGGCTGGCGAGCGCGCCGGCCACACGCTCCACGGCCCAGCGGAGGTTGACGGCAGTCGGCCTTGCGCAGGCGAGCAACTCGGCCCGAGCCAGCACATGGGCCCGCGCTGCCGCCGGAGACAGCCCGTCGCGAACGGCCTCGCCCGCGGCGACGGCCAGACCATAGGCCCCGGCGATGCCGATGGCGGGAGCGCCGCGGACCCGGAGCGTTTTGATCGCTTCAATGAGCGTGTCGACGTCGCCACAGGCGATCCACTCGAGCCGCGTGGGCAGGAGCGTCTGATCTACGAGTTCGAGCAGGCCGGCGTCGGGTTGTCCGGCAGCCTGACCCTGCCAGCGAAGAGAAGCGGGAATCATGGTGGGGAGACCGCGCCTCACTTCTTGAATATCGACGATTCGCAGGGCAGGCCGAACGCGTCGGCCACGGCCCGATAGACCAGATGGCCGCGATAGACGTTCACCGCCGAGAGAATCGCAGGGCTGGCCGCCGCGGCGGCTTCGACGCCCTGCGCCGCCAGTTGCAGCACGTAGGGCAGCGTGGCATTGCAGAGGGCGTAGGTGCTCGTCCGGCCGACGGCGCCCGGCATGTTGGTGACGCAGTAATGCACGACCTCGTCCACGACGAACGTCGGATCGGCATGGGTCGTCGGTCGGCTCGTGGCCACGCATCCTCCCTGATCGATCGCCACGTCGATGATCACGGCGCCCGGCTTCATCAGCTTGAGGTCTTCACGCTCGACGAGATGCGGGGCCCGCGCACCGGGGATCAGCACGCTACCGATGACGAGGTCGGCGCGGGCGATCTGCTCGCGGATCGTGTGCCGGTCGGAAAAGAGGCAGTCGACGTTGGGCGGCGTGACGTCGTCGAGATACCGCAGCCGTTCGAGACTGGTGTCGAGCAGGCCGACGCTCGCCCCGAATCCCGCCGCCACCTTGGCGGCATTGGCCCCGACGCTACCGGCTCCGAGCACGGTCACGTGGGCGGGCGCCACGCCCGGCACGCCACCGAGCAGGATGCCCCGGCCCATCTGCGGCTTCTCCAGATACTTGGCACCCTCCTGGATGCTCATCCGGCCAGCCACCTCGCTCATCGGGATGAGCAGCGGCAGCCGGCCCTTGTCGTCACGAAGCGTTTCATAGGCCACAGCCGTGCCGCCAGTGGCCAGAAACCCCTCCGTGAGCGAGCGGTCGGCGGCGAAGTGAAAGTAGGTGAAGACAGTCTGGCCGGAGCGGATGAGTTTCAGCTCCGGCGACTGCGGCTCCTTGACCTTCACGATCATGTCGGCCCGCCCGAAAACCTCCTCGGCCGTGTCGATGAGTGCTGCGCCGCAGGTGGCGTAGGCGTCGTCGGCAAGGCCCGATCCAGCCCCGGCCGAACGCTGCACGAGCACGCTGTGGCCGGCGCGGACAAGTTCTTCCACGCCCACCGGGAGCATCGACACGCGATACTCGTCCCGTTTCGTTTCCTTCGGGATGCCGACGATCATGGGGTGCGATTCCTCGGGTGCCGGCGTTCGGTGTCAGGTGATCTTGTAGTTTGTGGGCATCGGCAGCGGGTAGTTGCCGTCCTTGTCCAGCACGACCGGCGGCGTCGTCTCCCATGAGATGTTCTCGGGCATCGTCCGGAAGTTGGTCTTCAGCAGGTCGCTGTAGCCGACCTGCTTGCCCGTGTAGGTGGCCGTACGACCCAGCACCGAGGAAAAGCTCGACGTCGTGCCGTAGTAGGCATTGTTGAGCGGCTTGTCGTTGCGGATCGCATCGTGAAGTTCATCGTGCTCGACCTGATAGGGATCGGCACCCTTCTCCTCGTACTTCCAGAGCATCTTGCCGCTGTGGTCGGTGATCTCGGCGAACCGCGGCCGCAGTTTCACGTTTCCCTTCGTGCCTTGAAACTCCTCTTCGACGCGTCCCTCGGCGCCGTTGATCTGCCGGCATTGGCTGGCGATCCGGACCCCGCCCGGATAGGTGAAATTGACCGCGTGGTGATCGAAGATCTCGCTCGGCTGGCCGGGCACGCGATTCTGTCGGCCACCCACGCCGAAGCCGGTCTCGGGAATCCGGTCGAGGAACCAGTTCGCGACGTCGATGTTGTGGACGTGCTGCTCGCAGATGTGGTCTCCGGAGAGCCAATTGAAGTGGTACCAGTTGTAGATCTGAAACTCCATCTCACTCATCTCGGGCTTGCGGGTCTTGTACCAGATGTTCGCAGTGTTCCAGTAGACCTGGCCAGCGACGAGGTCGCCGATGATGCCCTCGCGGACCTTTGCGAGCGCCTGCCGATAGCTGTCCTGATAGCGCCGCTGGAGTCCGACGACGACCTTGAGCTTCTTCTCGTCGGCCATCTTCGCGGCCTGCAGGCAGATGTTGGCACCGAACGCATCGACGCAGACCGGCTTCTCCATGAAGACATGCTTGCCGGCCTTGATCGCCTCCTCGAAGTGGAAGGGGCGAAAACCCGGCGGGGTGGCCAGAATGACCAGGTCGCAGTGTTCCAGCACCTGTTTGTAGCCATCGAGCCCCTTGAACTTGCGGTCCTCGGGCACCTCGACCTTGTCCTTCATCGACTCCACCGCCTTGAGCGCGCCCTGGATGCGGTCATCGAAGGCGTCGGCGATCGCGGTCAACTTCACGTTCGAACCGGGGACGGAGAGCGCCTGCTGGAGGGCGCCTGTGCCGCGGCCACCGGCCCCGATGAGCCCGACGCGGATGACGTCGGCCGACGCG
>JBIIMX010000242.1:0-5281 GCA_044337765.1 Pirellulales bacterium
TATGCCACCGTCTGAGCGACGGGCTCCTCTGCGAAAGAACAGTGTTTCCATGCACGCGGCCTCGGTAATCTTGCTCTGTTGGGCTGTTATCGGGGCCGCGTTCTTTTTTTCTCAGGCCATGGCCGGCGTCACAGCTGGCGTATTGGCGGTTCTCGTCGCGTTGATCGGCCTGCCGCACGGCGCGGCCGACCATCGCTTTGCCCGGCCGCGGCTCGAACCGGTTCTGGGGATGTTCTGGCTGCCGGTGTTTCTGGCCGGGTATCTGGCGGTTGCGGTGCTGGTCGTGTGCGGCTGGTTCGTGGCGCCGGCCGCCACGATTGTGGTGTTTTTCCTGGCTTCCGCCTGGCACTTCGGCCAGGAAGAGCCGCGGCTCCCGTTCGGCCCGCGGCGTCTGAGGCCAGTGTTCCGATTCGCACGCGGAGGGCTCGTGATCTGGACGCCGTTGGTGTTTCACGCCAATGACGTCGCCGCGATCCTCGGTCTGGCTGCGCCGGTGGGCTCAGGCCTCGCCATCCAAAATGCCACCGGTCTGCTGACGGCTTGCTCGTGGATCATGCTGCCGTTCGCGGCGGCCGCCTGGACTCTCCAGGGCCTGGCAGTCAGCGGACGCACCGGGCAGAGGCGGCGGGTCTTGCTCGCCGACAACGCGTTGGTCGCGTCACTGGTGGTGCTCTTCGCCGTCGCGAGCCCGCTCGTGAGCTTCCCGGTCTATTTTTGTGGCTGGCATTCGGCGCGGGGCCTTGAGCGACTCCGTCGTGAACTTGGAGAGAGTTGGCCGGAACTCGTCCGAAGCCTCGCGCCCTTGACCGTGGGGGCGATCGCTCTGGTCGGGCTGGCCGCGTGGCTCGTGCTCGGCGGGGCGGGCTGGAATGGCACGCTCATTCGGGCGACCTTTGTCGGCTTGAGCGCCGTGGCCGTGCCGCATCTGCTCCTGCACGGTGTCGCGCCGCTGTGCGAGCCGCCTGGCCAGCGGCGGACGCAGTCGCTGCACTTTGAAGCCCCGAATGATCTTGGGAAGCCCCGCATGACCCTGGGGAGCCCCGCATGACCTTGGGGAGTCCCGTATGACATCGGTCCCGGAGTACGACTACGGAATCGTGGGCGGCGGTCTTCAAGGCTGTCTCTTGGCCCATGCGCTGGCCTGGCACAGGCCGGAAGCGACCGTTTTACTTCTCGAACAGGCCGATGCGTTGTGCGGCAATCACACCTGGTCGTTTCACGAGACAGACGTCGCCGAGCAGGCGAGAAGCTGGTTCGACCCGCTGGTCGCCCACCGTTGGCCCGGCTATCGCGTCAGGTTTCCGACGCTGTCGCGGCGGGTGAACATTGCCTACGCCACGATCACGTCCGATCGCCTCCGCGAGGCAACGCTGTCGCTGGCAGGTGGAGCGGGGCGTCCGGCTCGCCCGGGCCGGCTCGTCGTTCGCACAGGCGAGTCGTGCGAAATCCTCTCGCCGACCGCCGTGAGACTCGGCGGGAATGCCGACGTTTCGTGCCGCGCGGTCATCGACTGTCGCGGCCGGGCGGTGGCAGGGTCGCCGTGTGGAGCGGGCTATCAGTCCTTCATCGGACATGAGTATGAGACTGCTCGGTGCTGGCCGGCATCGGAACCGACGGTCATGGATGTTCCGGCTGAGCAGGCCGCGGGCTTCGAATTTCTCTACGAACTGCCGCTCGGTCCTGATCGCGTGCTGCTTGAGTACACCCGGTTCCATGAGGAGCCGGCCTGCGACGAATCGCGGGCCGCCTCGCTGATCTCGGCTCGGCTGGCCGAGGCTGGCGCGGGATCGGCAAAACTGATCCGAACTGAGCAAGGGTGTCTCCCGATGCCCTATGCAGCCGCAGCCAGCCGCGAGGGGCCGTCACCGGCCGGCGGCTATGCCGGAGGCTGGTACCACGCCGCCACGGGATACTCGATGCCGCTGGCCGTTCGCTTCGCGGAACTCGTCGCCCGGGCCTGCCCAGACCGGGTCGCCGCGGAGGTTGCCTCCGCGGCCGCGGAGGACCGGCTGCGGCGAGGATTCGCCCGCTTCCTGAACCGGCTGCTCTTTTGCCTGGTCAGGCCCGCAGACCGCTGGAAGATCTTCCGCCGTTTCTACCGCGTCCTGCCAGAAGAGCGAATCGCCAGGTTTTACGCCCATCGCTTCACGTTCACAGACGCGGCTCGGATACTGATCGGCTGGCCGCCCATCGGTCTGGCGCCTATCCGTTTCGCCAGGTCGTTCGTCTCACTTCCGGGGCCGGTGCCGACATGACTCCCAATCTCCTCGGCTTCGCGGGCGCAACGCACCAGACCGCCCGCACGCGGCACGGCTGGTCCAAGGCCCTTCAACTCTCCCCCGACCTCTATCCCGGCGTGGGAGGCAAACGGCTGCGGGCCACCCTGCTCGAGCGGGCCTACGAGTTCGCCGGTGGCCGGTGCGTTGCCCCCGCACTGATCGTCGATGCGGTCGAGATGCTGCACGCCGGGTCGCTCGTGCTCGACGACTTCGAAGACAACTCGCTCACCCGCCGCGGCCAGCCGGCGCTCCACCAGGTGATCGGGCCGGCCCGGGCCGTCAACGCAGGCAACTGGATGTATTTCCGCGCCCTCGAACTGGCGGCAGCCGCCTTGGACGATCCCGCCCGGTCGGCGGCGCTCGTGGGCAGGTTGATCGCGGTGGCACGGCAGTGCCATGAGGGTCAGGCGATCGATCTGTCCATGCGGATCGACGAGGTCACGCCACGGCAGGCCCAGGTTACGGCGCTGGCGATCTCGCGGTGGAAGACCGGCCGCCTTGCGTCACTGGCCGCGTGGTGTGGGGCCCACGCCGCTGCGGGAGACCAGCAGACGCTGCAGGCCGTGGCCGCCTTCGGCTGCCGGCTGGGCATCTGTCTGCAGATGAAAAACGACCTCGACGAACTCTGCGAGCTGCTCGACGGATCGGATCGGTGCGACGATCTCCGCAACCGCCGCGTCACCTGGCCCTGGGCCTGGGCGGCGAGCGAGCTGTCGGCCCGGCAGTTCACAGCCTGGCAACACCGGCTTCGGCAATCGGATGAGCAGCGTGCAAAGTTCCGTCCGCTCGCCAAGGATCTGCTCGACGTGACCCATCGCCGGGCGGCGGCTGCGATCAACGCCCGGCTCGACCGGGCAATCGACAGGCTTACCGCCGCGACGGGCGGTGCCCGTGAAGCCGGCCCGCTGGCCGCGATCTGCGACACCCTACGGATCGCCAGCGTGCCGACGAAAGCCGAGGCTCTTCCGTGAACATGGCGACCGCCGCAGTGTCGCGTCCGCCTCGGTCAGGCATCGGCCCGCAGCGGCGGGCGGCCGTGATCGGCAGCGGCTTTGGTGGCCTCGCCGCCGCCATCCGTCTGCAGTCGATGGGCTTCGAAACGGTCTGCTACGAGGCCCACGACCAGGCGGGAGGCCGGGCTGCCGTCTACGAGGATGGCGGCTACATCTTCGATGCCGGGCCGACCGTGATCACCGCCCCACACTGCCTGGAGGAACTCTTCGAGCTCTCGGGCAGGCGGATGGCCGACTACGTCCGCCTGTTGCCGGTGACCCCGCTCTATCGGCTCATGTGGAGCGACGGCGTGACCTTCGATTACGTCGCTGACGAGGCGGGGTTGATCGAACAGGTCCGGCGTGTGAACCCAGCCGACGTGGATGGCTACCGTCGCTTCGCCGACTATTCACGGCAGGTGTTCGCCAAGGGATACGAGGAGCTCGGCGCCGTCCCCTTCCTCCACTTCACCGACATGATCCGAGCCGCCCCGCAGCTGGCGCGGCTGCGGGCCGACCGGAGCGTCTACGCGACCGTTTCACGATTCGTCAAAGACGAGCACCTTCGGGAGGCGTTCAGCTTTCACCCCCTGCTCGTCGGTGGGAATCCGCTGGCGACGAGCTCCATCTACACGCTGATCCACTGGATCGAGCGGAAGTGGGGCGTGTTCTTTCCCGAGGGGGGAACCGGGGCGCTCGTCCGCGGCCTCGTGCGGCTCTTCCAGGATCTCGGCGGTACGCTCCGACTTGCGGCTCCGGTCGATCGAGTCACGCTCGAGACAGCCGGCGACACGACCAGGCACGTCGTACATGCTGCCGGCGGGCCGCCGGAAGTGTTCGATGCAGTCGTCTCGAACGCCGACGTCCACCATACCTACGCCCAACTCTACCGTGGGGTCGCCGCTGCCGGCCGCCGGCAGCGGCGGCTGGAGCGAATGACCTGGTCAATGTCCTTGTTTGTGCTGTACTTCGGCACCAACCGTCGGTATCCGAACCTGGCCCACCACACGATCCTGTTCGCACAGCGGTTTCACGGGCTCTTACGGGACATCTTCCACGGCCATAGCCTGCCCGCCGACTTCAGCCTGTATCTCCACGCCCCCACGATCACCGACCCGAGCATGGCCCCGGCTGGAGGTGAGTCGTTCTACGTGCTCAGCCCCGTGCCGCATCTGGGCAACGCGGCGATCGACTGGGATGCGGTGGCCACCCGCTACGGCGACGCCATCCTCGAGTCGCTCGAGCATCACCTCCCCGGATTACGAAATGCCATCGTGACCCGTCGGCACTGCACACCCCTCGACTTCGCGGGGAGGTTCAACGCCCATCACGGATCTGCCTTCTCGGTCGCGCCGACGCTCACCCAGAGTGCCTACTTCCGCCCCCACAACCGCGACCCGGACATCCCCGGGCTCTACCTGGTCGGGGCGGGCACCCATCCGGGAGCCGGAGTGCCTGGCGTCGTCAACTCCGCGAAGGCCACCTGCGACACGATCGCGGCCGACTTCCATGTCGTCGCCAGTTAGCAGCCCGACAGCGGGAGAATCGATCCGGCGGCACAGCCGCTCGTTCTCGTTTGCAAACCGGCTGCTGCCCGCCGGCAAACGGGCCGACGTCGAGCGTCTCTACGCCTGGTGTCGGTGGTGCGACGACGGCGTCGATACCGCCGCCTCGCCGCAGCAGGCGGTGGAGTTCGTCGAACGGGCGACGGAGGACGTCCGCCGGATCGCCGGCGGAAAAAGCCCGGTCGCCGCCGAGAGCCTCTGGCTGGCGGAGCTCGTCGGCCGGCACGGCCTGCCCATCGAGGCGGCCCTGGCCCTGCTCGATGGGATGCGGTCAGACCTCACCGCGGCTGCCGGCTTTCTCGAGGCCGACCTCCTGCGGTACTGCTTTCGGGTCGCAGGTGCTGTCGGCGTGCTCTTGTGTCCGATCCTCGGCCTCGCGGATCGCCGCCTTCTCCCCCACGCCGCGGCGCTCGGCATGGGCATGCAACTGACCAACATCGCCCGC
>JBIIMX010000243.1:0-5268 GCA_044337765.1 Pirellulales bacterium
AGGCGGTGACCGTGCCCTGACCCTGGACGGTCTGCTGCCAGGGCACGAGGGCCAGAGCGAATGGCGCAGCGAGAAACGCCAGGAAAAGCAGGCGGGCAAGGATGCGTACGGCCCGGGGCGTGGCGGCGGTCGAGAGCGCCGACCGCTTGGGCGAGGACGTGCTGTGGCTGTGTGTCGTGTTGCTCATGCCCACTCCACTGCGTGGTCGCAGCGCTGCTTGATATCGTCACGCGATGTGACGACGACGAGGGTCCATGGCGCATTGCGGTCGAAGATCGACTCGACGAGCTCCGGACAATCGTGGATGTCGAGACCGTCGAGGAGTCCGTCGATGAGCAGCAGCCGCGGCTTGCCGGCCAGTGCCCGGGCGATCGAGAGCCTGGAAATTTCGTTTGACGACAGCGGCAGACCGTCGGACGCCAGAGGCGTGGCCACACCCTGCGGAAGCCGGGCCACCCGGTCGGCAAGCCCGACCATTTCCAGACTCCGGCGAATGTCGGCCGCAGAGATGTCTTCGCGGCCGACCCGCACGTTTTCGGCCAGCGTGTCGGCAAAGGTCTCGGCCCGGCCCACGTAGGCCACCGAGAGCCGCGTGGCGGCCCTGTCGAGCGACCGAGCATCGATTCCATCGAATTCGAGCAGTCCCTCGCGAGGGACCCGAAGCAGTCCCAGCAATTCAAGCAGGAAAGTCTTCCCACTTCCGGAAGGGCCATAGATGGCGACACGTTGGCCGGGACTGACTTCCAGCCTGTGCGGGGCATGGCCGCCGCGGAGCACCTCCACCACCACGGACATGGGCGTTGGACTCGGCGGCAGAATCTCACCGCCGGACGGCTCGAGCGGCAACTGGTCGAGCACTCCAAGTTTATCGAGCGAAGCCTGCATGTCGTAGAAGATCTCGATGTATTTGCCGATCTTCGACAAGGCGGTGAGAACGAGCGTGACGATCAGTTCGCCTGCGACAAGTTGCCCGAGCGTGAGTTGGCGGTTGATGACAAGCCAGCCGCCCAGTCCCAGGAGCACGGTGCTCCCGACGGCCTCGAGCAACAGCGCGAAGAGCGTCTGCCGCCAGACCACGCTGAAGTGCCGTTTGCGAGCCGCCACGTAGGCAGCGGCCAGACCGTCGGCACGATCGAGGGCAAGTTCCCCTCCGCGGCCAAAGCGGAAGGTGTGCGGGCACTTGGCGATCTCCTCCAGCCAGGCGGCCATGTCGAACTTCGCGTAACTCTCATCGATGCTGCTCCGCACGCCGCCGATTCCCAGGACGACGAGCATGAATGCCACGAGGATCACCATCACGGCCGCGAAGGTGAGCAGGTAGGGATGGTAAAACGCCAGCAACAACAGGCCGACGATGGTGATCATCACGATGCCGATGCCGTCCACGAGGAGGCTCGACACCGCCTTCTGCACCGTCGACACCTCGAAGAACCGGTTGACGATATCGGTGGGGTTGCGTCCGTCGAAGGACTCCATCTCGGCGCGGGCGAAGTGGCTGGCGAAAGCGTCGGCCGTGCGCACGAACATGCGGCGCTGCAGGCATTCCGCGACGAAGATCTGCATCGCCCGCAGCACGGCAGCAATGAAGAGAAAACCGAACATCACGAGCGACAGGACCACGACCGGCCAGAGCAGCACGCCAAAGGCGACCGTGTTGACGAGTGCTTCGATCGCCGCCGGAACGACGATGGAAAGCAGGCCGACGCCCAACGCAAAGGCCAGGAGCGTCAGAATGTCGGACCGTTCCAGCCGCAGCAACTGCGCCAGCCGTTGCCAGGGCCGTACCGGGTGGTGCGCTGTATGGCTGTTGGACGGCGTGGTCATGGATGGCCCGTGGAAGGGAACGGCTCTTGCGAACGTCGATCGCGCTGCGGCCCGCAGCAGGCTTGGTTCAGGAAGTGGCGTCGGGGCGTGGCGGCAGTCCGGCCGCCGGCGAGGGTATATAACGAGAAGGACAGGTTCGTGTCGATTTCACTATCGGCCCTGCCTGGGCGTTCAACACCCTGTGCATGCGGCGGCAAAATGCCGATTTCAGGGCACTTTGTGGCCCCTCGTATCCATCGATTCTTGCAAACACTCGTATCGAAAATTTCTATACCCTCTCGGGGGCATCGATGAACTGGCTCAACTACCACCACCTGCTCTACTTCTGGACGGCGGCGCGGGAGGGAAGCATCACCAAGGCCTGCCAGCAGCTGCACCTCACGCAGCCGACCGTGAGCGGCCAGATTCGGGAACTGGAAAAGTCGCTCAAGACGCGGCTCTTCGAACGGTCCGGCCGTTCGATCAGATTGACGGAAGCCGGCCAGATGGTCTACCGGTATGCCGATGAGATCTTCACGCTCGGGCGGGAACTGCAGGACGCCGTGGCAGGACGTCCGGTTGGCCTGTCGATGCGGGTCGTCGTCGGGGTGGCAGATACTCTTCCGAAGCTCCTCGTGCACCGACTGCTCGCGCCGGCATTGCAACTCGGCCAGGAGGTGCGGGTCACGTGCATCGACGGAGAGCCGAATCGGCTGCTCGCGCAGCTTGCGCTCCACGAACTGGACATCGTCGTGAGCGACTTTCCGGCGAGTCCACAGCTGCGCATGAAAGCGTTCAACCATCTGCTCGGTGACTGTGGCGTGACATTCTTCGGTACGCAGGAGCTTGTCCGTCAGTACCGTCGCGGGTTTCCCAAGTCGCTCGACGGGGCACCGATGCTGCTGCCCGGCGGCAACACGGCCCTGAGACGGGCGCTTGAGCAATGGTTTGACGATCAGGGCATCCGCCCCTTGGTGCGGGCCGAATTTACGGACAGCGCGCTTCTCAAGGCGTTCGGTGGTTTCGGCGACGGCGTGTTCGCGGCGCCGACCGCGGTGGAGGATGAGGTGCAGCGGATGTACGGCGTGAGCGTCGTGGGCCGTGAGGAGTCGGTGCGGGAACGCGTGTACGCGATCTCGGTGGAGAAGCGACTCAAGAACCCGGCCGTCGTGGCGATCTCGCAGGCTGCGAAGCGGACCTTGAGCCAGCCTTGAGAAGCCGCCCGGAGGGGGTTGGCATGGGCGGCTCGTGGCTCGGAAGAAGCCGGTGACCGGGGGCCGTTGGATTCGAGTTTCAACGGGTGTTCCCCGTCGGGTATGGTCTGGTTTCCATCGACGCAGCCCAGCCTGTACAGGGTGGTGCTGATCACACCCCCGAACCGTCGCCGTTGTCCTCCATGCAAGCCCATCCCCCCCGTTCCCTGCTCCTCGTCGCTCGGGGGCTCGATCCCATCGGCACCGGCCGGCAGACCGAACTCGTCGCCGAGGCGTTTCAAGCGGCGGGCTGGCGGGTGCACCTCGCCGTGACGACCGCCGGTGGTGCCGTGGCACCGCGTCTGGAACGTGCCGGCGTGATCGTGCACAGGCTCTCGACGCGGCCCGTCATCGACGCGGCGGTGGCCGTGCGTCTGGCGCTCTTGGCCCGCGGGCTTGTGAGTGGACCACCCGATGTGGTTCTCGCCTGCGGCCGTTCGCAGACCCTGCTGGCCACTGCCGTCAAGCTGCTGATGCCGACGGTCTGGTTCGTCAGTCATCTCTCCATGCGGCCGCAAGGGACGAGCCTGCGCCTGGCACTCTGCAAGGCCGACCGGGTGATCGCCTCCTCGCCAGCGGTGGCGGCTGGATGCGACGGGCTGGGAGTGCCGACGGTCAAGATCGTCACGATCCCACCGGCGTCCGATCCGCCAGCGGCCGAGGGTCGCTCACGGGCGGAGCTCGCCTCGCGGCTCGGACTCGATCCAGGAAAGATCTGGACACTCTGCGTCGCGCCGCTCGTGGCGGAAGCCAGGCTCGAACGGCTGCTTTGGGCGATCGATCAACTGGGGGTCGTGCACCGCAGGCTCGAGCATGTGCTCGTAGGGGCCGGACCGCTGCGGGTCCGCATGCTGAGGCGGGCCCGTGTGCAGCAACTCGCTGAACGACTCCACCTCTTTCCGCATCTCGACTGCCTTCCCGACCTGCTGCGGGAAGTGCGACTGGTCTGGCAGCCGGGCGAGGTCGCCTGCGGTGGAGGTCTGCTCGACGGGATGGCACTCGGGATTCCGGGCGTTGCAGTGGAAAGCGACCCGGCACGGCAACTGATCGTCGACGGCGAGACCGGCCGGATCGTGCCGGCCGAACCGGAGAGCGAGTTTCCCCGGCGGGCGCTGGGCATCATCGAGGACGACGGGCTGGTGGCCCGATATGGAACCGCCGCCCAAGCACGGGCGGCCGACGCATTTCCGAAAGACAGAATGGTCGCGGCGGTCATGGCCGCGTGCGAACCATCGGCCTGAGGATGGTCGGCCACGCCGGGGCCATTCGCGTGGCCCGAGGTTTTCAGCTTGCGGAATCAACAAGATGAAATCTTGTCGCCACGGGGGAGAGATGAAATCTTGTCGCCACGGGGGAGCGATGAAATCTTGTCGCCACGGGGGAGAGATGGAATCTTGTCGCCACGGGGGAGCGATGAAATCTTGTCGCCACGGGGGAGCGATGAAATCTTGTCGCCACGGCGATCAGCCGAGCGTGGCGGTGAGAAAACGGCCGGCCGTCAGGGCTCGCAACTCGCCGTCTTCCGCGACGAGAATGCCCGCCTTGAAGACCTGCGCCGGCATCGCGAACATCCTCGAGAGATCGGCGTCGCGACGGTAGACCGTGATGTCGGCATCGGCGCCGATTCCCAGATGCCCCTTGGTGGCGAGCCCTGCGATCCGTGCGGGGGCCGCCCGCGTGATGATGCAAAGTTCCTGGAGTGAGTATTCGCGTGTGATTCCTGCCAGTGGGCTCCGTTTCCTCACGGCCGGATGAATCCGGCCAAACGCCTCGCGACGGAATGCCGCGTCTCCAAGCAGCCGCATGAGGTGCGGATAGGCGGTGAAGTGCGCCCCGTTGGGATGGTCCGTCGAGAGCACCAGCCGCCACGGGTCGGTGGCCGTCAAGAACCATTCCAGACCGATCGCCCACTGCCAGGCATGTACGAGACTCTTCTCACGGTAGCTGATCGGCAGCACGCCGCAGCCCCCCTCCAAATGCAGATCGTGCGACATCCACGGTACGCCGGTCGCATGGGCCAAGTGCTCTGCGGCGGCCGAGTCGCCGGTCATCGCCACCGTGTCACCGAAGAGCACCTGGCCGACATCGAGCGTGAGTTCGGGGTGTGCATTGAACCACTCGACGACCGGCGCCACACCCGAGCCGAACGTGTCCGGATCGAGATCGCCGCCGGTGTAGCTGTGGAACTGCACGTGCGCACAATGCGCCGGCA
>JBIIMX010000482.1:0-3017 GCA_044337765.1 Pirellulales bacterium
GGCCTATCGCGATGCCCACCGGCTCGCCTACCAGTCGGAGGCGCCGGTGAACTGGTGCCCTGCGCTCGGCACCGTGCTCGCCAACGAAGAGGTGATTGGCGGCGTGAGCGAGCGAGGTGGACACCCGGTGGTGCGGATTCCGCTCCGGCAGTGGATGCTGCGGATCACCGCCTACGCCGATCGGCTCGACCGCGAACTCGAGCGGCTCGACTGGCCCGCCAGCATCAAGAAACTCCAGCGTGACTGGATCGGCCGGAGCACCGGCGCCGAGGTCGATTTCTTCATCGCCCCGGCTGACGGTGGTGATGCCGCCTTCCAGGACTGGAAAAAGCTGCGTGCTGAAGCCGGCCTGCCGGAGCGGGCGCCGGACGACGTGCTGCGGGTCTACACAACCCGCCCCGACACGCTCTACGGCGTGACCTTCATGGTCATCGCGCCGGAGCACCCGCTGCTCGAGAGGCTCACGACGCCTTCGCAGCGCGAGGCGATCAGGGCGTATTGCGAGGCGGCGGCGCGGAAGAGCGATCTCGATCGCACCGATCTGGCCCGCGAGAAGACGGGGGTGTTCACCGGTTCGTGCGTCACGCACCCCCTCTCGGGCAGGCCGATCCCCGTCTGGGTCGCCGACTACGTGCTCGCCACGTATGGCACCGGCGCCATCATGGCGGTGCCGGCGCATGACGACCGCGACTTCGAATTTGCCAAGACGTTCGGACTGGACGTGATCACGGTCGTGACGCCGGCCGACGGGACGGCACCGGGCGCGGGCGAGCTCTTTGCCGGAGAGGGAGTGGCGGTCGCATCGGGCCCCTATAACGGCCTCGACACTCGGACGTTCATCACCCGTGTCTCGCACGATCTCGCGGCCGCCGGACTCGGCCGGCCGGCGGTCGCCTACAAACTCCGCGACTGGCTCTTCAGCCGACAGCGGTTCTGGGGCGAGCCGTTTCCGATCCTGCACGAGCTCGACGCCGAAGGCCGGCCCACCGGAGCGATCCGTGCCGTGGATGAGCGGGATCTGCCGGTGAACCTGCCGCACCTCACCGACTTCAAGCCCAGCCAGACGCCCGATCCACCGCTGTCGCGTTCTCCAGCCGACTGGCTTTTCATCGAGCGGGACGGCAAGCGGTATCGACGCGAGACCAACACGATGCCGCAGTGGGCTGGTTCCTGCTGGTATTACCTCCGCTTTCTCGACCCGCACAACACCGACTGCTTTCTCGATCCCGAGGTTGAAAAGGCCTGGATGCCGGTCGATCTCTACGTGGGCGGCGCGGAGCATGCGGTGCTCCATCTGCTCTACAGCCGCTTTTGGCACAAGGTGCTCTTCGACCGCGGCCATGTCTCGCATCCCGAGCCGTTCGGCAAACTCGTGAACCAGGGGATGATCCTGGGTGAGATGGAGTTCACCGGATACCGCAGCACGAAGGGGGGCTGGGTGACTGCGGGCCAGCAGTCGGAGGGCGATTCACCGGTGCGCGTGCCTGCCGATCAGGTGGAGAAGCAAGGGGAGCACTTCGTGCTCCGCGACGCTCCCAAGATTCGCGTCGAGAGCCGGGCCTACAAGATGTCCAAGAGCCGTGGCAACGTGGTCAATCCCGATCAAGTGGTTCGCGATCACGGCGCCGACAGCTTGAGGCTCTACGAAATGTTCATGGGGCCGCTGGAGGCGACGAAGCCCTGGAGCACGGCGGGCGTGGGCGGCGTGCGCGGATTCCTCGACCGCTGCTGGCGGCTGGTCGTGGACGAGCGGGCCGAGGGGATCACGCTGGCACCGCAGGTCTGCGACGATGCACCGACCGACGACCAGCTTCGTGAGGTCAACCGCACGGTCGACAAGGTGACGAAGGACATCCAGTCGCTCTCGTTGAATACGGCGATCGCGCGGATGATGGAGTTCGTCAACTACTGCACACCGCTGGAACGACGACCGCGGGCGATCCTCGAGCCGTTCATCACGGTGCTCGCCCCCTTCGCACCGCACCTCGCCGAGGAGCTCTGGGAGATTCTCGGTCGCCCCGCCCCGGTTTCGCTGGCCGTCTGGCCCTCCGTCGAGGAGAAGTGGCTGAAGGACGACACGGTCGAGATCCCGGTACAGATTCAGGGCAAGCTTCGTGGCCGCGTGACGGTGCCCGCCGATGCCGATGCCGAGGCGATGAAGGCCGCCGCTGCGGCCGATCCCAAGATCGCGGAGCTGATCGCCGGCAAGGAGATCGCCAAGGTTGTCGCGGTGCCGGGACGGCTGGTGAATTTCGTGCTCAAGTGAGCCAGGATGGTTCGGAGCCTGCAGGCCCGACCGACGCACCGGGCTCGTTCCGTGACGGAGAGCGATTTTCCGGGAGTGCCGGCATCGTGGCCAGCACCCTCGCACGTCACGGCAGTGCGGCCATCGACGGTGATCGTCAGCAAAAAGACTGGGAACCGCCGCACACAGGATCAGGGGCCGCTCCGATCCGGGCCGTAGCGGCCCGCGGTGCAGCCGCAGCCGGGATTGGAACACACCATTTGGCGGCCTCCACCAGTTTCCGTAGCATGGGTCCTGGTGGGCAGGTACAGAGAGTCGCAAGGAAGTGTTCAACATGAGCGTGCAGCGTGTATTGGCTCTGGTGCTCGGGGGTGGCCGTGGCACCCGGCTCTACCCCCTCACCCGCGACCGCTCCAAGCCGGCGGTGCCGCTGGCTGGCAAATACCGCATCATCGATGTGCCGCTCTCCAACTGCATCAACAGCGGCGTGCAACGGATCTACGTGCTCACGCAGTTCAACTCCGTGAGTCTCCACCGGCACATCCGCCGCACCTACACCTTTGATCCGTTCAGCGGCGGCTTCGTTGAAATCCTTGCCGCCCAACAGACGAACGACAACGCGGGCTGGTATCAGGGAACGGCCGACGCAGTTCGCCAGAACCTTCGCTCCATCCAGCAGCCTGACATCCGCCACGTGCTGATCCTGTCCGGCGACCAGCTCTACCGGATGAACTACGCCGACATGCTCGCCACCCACCTGTCGAGCCGCGCC
>JBIIMX010000244.1:0-5247 GCA_044337765.1 Pirellulales bacterium
CTTCTGAGCCTGGCGAAGCGGCGGCGAGCGGTCGAGCACGTCAGAGGTGTTCTTGGCCGTGATCGGCTGAGCGAACGCCGGGCATGTCGTGTGCTTGGGCAGCATCGGAACACGCAGCGCCGGCAGCGGCATGTTCCAGATGATGAGCCTCGTCTCGTGACGCGGATCGTGTGGCTGGCCTGCGAGTATGGCCGTTACGGACACCACAGAATTACGGCCCTATTGCACTGTGACGCATGGCGAGTGAACCACAAGCGAGTGGAACGCATCTGGCGGAATGAGGGGCTGAAGGTGCCTAAAAAGCAGCCTAAGCGGAGGCGGCTGTGGTTCAATGACGGGTCGTGCATCAGGCTGCGGCCGAAGCATCGCAATCACGTCTGGAGCTATGACTTCGTGGCGGATCGAACGTCCGATGGCCGCCCGATTCGGATGCTGACGGCTAGTAGTCATGGACGAGTTCACTCGGGAGTGCCTGGCGATCGATGTCGCCAAGAGGCTCACGAGCGAGGATGTTCTCGAACGGCCGAGCGACCTGTTCGTCCACCGGGGTGTGCCGGAACACATTCGCAGGGACTCTCGTGAGAGTTCACTGCCAAGTGCGTCCGGGAGTGGCTGGGCCGTGTTGGCGTGAAGACGTTATTCATCGAGCCAGGTTCACCGTGGGAGAACGGCTATGTGGAGAGCTTCTTTCGATATGCTCCGGGACGAGCTGCTGGCAAGGGAAGCATTCGACACACTGCTCGAGGCAAAGGTGCTTATCGAGCGGTGGCGGCAGCACTACAACACCGTCAGGCCCCACAGTGCCCTGGGATATCGGCCCCCGGCCCCTAGGGCGCTGCAGCCCTGTGTCGAGTAGGCCCGGGGGCTTTCGCCCCCAGGCCTCTCACAGAACCGGACTTGTGGGTCACACATCCGGCTCTTTGGGTTTCAGTCTCACAGGTCGAACAACAGGGTTTGACCAGAGGCCAGTTTCGGGCGTGGGTTGAGCTCCTCCCACGTGGACGCCAGTGACACCAGCCGCTCGTGGAACCAAGCGTTCCGGTAGGGCACCGTCATCCCCGGGGTGTTGCTCCGGTACCACGTGCCCCGTCGACACCAGGCCGTGTGCGTTGCTGCACGCGTACTGGCCCCGCGGTGCTGAAGGTGCCGGGAGAGATGGCGTGGTCGCTTCTTCTGCCGAACGAGGATGGCCCGCAGCCGTCGCCGGATGTGGGCATCCCACACGTGGAGACGGTAGACGTTCTCCTCCGTGCAGATTCGGAAGTAGCCTGACCAGCCACGAAGATAGACGTTGATCCGCTCGATGCACCTCGTCGGCGACTGACCCAACATCCGCGGCGTAAGCTCGCGGATCTTGGCGTCCATCCGCTCTTTGGTGCGGTTCGAGACGTGCACCTCCACCTTCGTCCGATCCTTGGTCTTCCGCAGGCGGAAGCCGAGGAAGTGGATCTCATCAGGTCGGGCAACCTTGCTCTTCTCCTCGTTCACCAGGAGCCGCAAGCGGCTCTGGAGGAACTTCCGAATCGAGCCCATCACCCGCTGACCGGCCCGCTCGCTCCGCACGAAGATGTTGCAATCGTCGGCGTAACGAACAAAGCGGAGACTCCGCCTCGCCAGCTCCTTGTCGAACTCGTCGAGTACGACGTTGGAGAGCAGCGGAGACAGTGGACCGGCCTGGGGTGTGCCTTCTTCGGTCGACACCCGCGTGCCATCCGGCAGAACGACTTTCGCCTTCAGCATCTGGCCGATCAGCTTCAGGATCCGGAGGTCCGCGACCTTCTGCCCCAGACGACTCAAGAGTCTCTGGTGATGGACGCGGTCGAAGAACTTCGAAAGGTCGATATCGACCACCACCCCGTATCCCTCACCGACATACTCCTGCGCTTCGGCGATCGCCGTGTGTGCCCCACGCTTGGGCCGGAATCCATGGCTGCTTGAGTGAAAGGTCGGCTCGAAGACCGGTTCCAGAACCTGGAGTACGGCCTGCTGAACCCACCGATCAATCACGTTCGGGATGCCCAGACCGCGTTCCCCTCCGCCTGGCTTGGGAATCCAAACCCTGCGGATGTCACCCGGTTGGTACGTCCCGTCCAGCAACGCACGGAGCAGCCGCGGCAGAAGCGACCGGTCGGAGCCCAGCACTTCATCCACGCTGCGGCCGTCCACGCCTGGGGCGCCCTTGTTGCGAACAACGTTCAGCAGGGCCGTCGCCAGGTTCGCTGGCGAAGCCACTGCCTCCAGCAGCCGACTTGCGTCGGCTGCGCTGGCGACGAGATCGCTCGCTATCTTGCGGTTCGCTGTGTGCAGCAGGAAGTCTCTGCCGGCGGATGCGTCCGACGGTCCTGACTTCCCGCCCCCTTGCGGGCTGGCGGCAAACACGAACTGCAATTGGCGTGATCTCATGCTTCAAAACCCATCGCCCCCTTCGCTCCACCCGCTTTCACGGGCTTCATCGCTACTACGAGGCGATCCGACTTCTCCCTTGGCTTCGAGCCCTCGTTGTTGCCTTCTTGGGCTCTACCGTCTCCGGACCAACGGAGATCTCTTGGGGTAAGGATGACTGACTTCCCGCCGCCGCCGCCCCCAACACCGTCCTGCCACGATTGGATGCTGGGCGTCGCGTTGACGCGCACGCTTGCCCAGACAGGCCGGCCTTACGGGGGTTCACTTGCGTTCGGTGCTGCGGTTCGCCTCGGGCTTCCATCCCACACGCCCTCGCGGGAAAGACCTCGGCTGTGCAATGCCAGCCTCGATCTCGTGCAGTTGCCTCCGGCTTCTGGTTGCCTCCAACGGGCCCCATAAAGGACTCTCACCTTCGATCATTCATCCATGCCCAACGCACGCGGTTGCCTCGGCTACGCCTCGGCAACCGCACAGGGCTGGTCTGCTGGAGGGCAAAACCCTAACTTAAAAACTGGCGTCATTCATGGGGGCAGGTCACCCTCCGGCCCTCCCCGTCGTCATTCGGGCCTCCTGGCTCCCCGAAACCGTTCTGGGCCATTGCCTTCGGCGGGAAAAGCGGTTCGTGGTCCATCTCAACCGCGATCTTGGTGAGCCGCAGGCCGTCGAGGTGCTCTGCCACGAATGGGCGCATGCGCTGGCCTGGAACTACTCGCTCGACCGGCTGGCTTCGGGCGCCCGGCGTCGACCCTGCGGAGTTCGACCGGGCCAGCCATGACGAGGCATGGGGCTGAGCCTATTCGCGGGTCTGGCGGGCGTATCAGGAGGTCATCCGGGAAGCGGGGTAAGGCCCCACGTCAGCGCCCGGAAGTCCTCCCTGCCCTCGCGGACGTCGGTGATCGCTGTGCTGCAACACTCCCAAGCTCGGCAGTCACCCGTGCCAGCACTTCCTTTCGTCGGTGTTGTCGGTTCTTGAGGCGCGCACCGGTTCAGAAGCGGTAGCCAAACAGCTCGATGTCGTCCTTGTAGTACTCATCCAGCAACGCCTTCGTCTTCGGGTCGAGGAGCTGCTGATAGTGCACTTTTGCAACGTTGGCTACATTTCTTCTCGGCACGTTCGTGAAGGCACACACTTTCGCGGCAACAACGGACCAGTCTTTCTCCAATGCTTCGACACGTCCGATGAAGTCGACGATGATCCGATGATTTTCGTCACAAACCCATCGATGCTGAGGCAGCCAGTGAAAGCCGAGGTTGCCGGCGATCAGGAGGGACGCCGCGTCTTGGATCGACGCATGCTTCAGTGTGTCGTAATCAGGGTGCTTACCATGCCTTTTGCGGTGAGGAGCCTTCGCGGAATGGTGATGGCTTTCCTCCATGCGGGCATAAAAATATAGCGAAAGAAAGCGATCCCATGGATTTCTGACAAATGCGAAACGGAACAGTTCGTCATATCTGTTCCCCAACATCCTCCTGAGCTCGACCGCTGTATCGTGCGTTGTTTCTGGCAAGCCCAGGGTCTCGCACATCGACGTACCGGCGGTCTTCGGAATATGGACAAAGACATACCCCTTGCTGTTGTTGACGTTGGCTGGCAGGCCGGTGCCCATGATCAAAGACGCCGTCCTGCGAAGTTTCCAGAGAATGGAGCGACCGAATCCGTTTGACATGATGAGCCTTCGCTTCGTGATGAATCCTCGCTGGCGTGCCTCTGCATGAGTCGTGGCGCCATCAGCTACGCCTCCGGCTTTCGCCGTACACGCCCAGGGCTACGTTCTCGGTTCCATGACTAGGGACTGCAGCGCCAGGAGTGCTCAGTTGACCTGCCCCCATGAATGACGCCAGTTTTTAAGTTAGGGTTTTGCCCTCCAGCAGACCAGCCCTGTGCGGTTGCCGAGGCGTAGCCGAGGCGACCGCACAGGGCTGCCGCGACTCAGGAGCCGGGGGTCGGTATCCCAGGGCACTGTGTGGCCGGATCGTGTTGTAGTGCTGCCGCCACCGCTCGATGAGCACCTTGGCCTCGAGCAGCGTGCCGAACGCCTCCCGCTCCAGCAACTCGTCCCGGAGCATATCGAAAGAAGCTCTCCACGTAGCCGTTCTCCCACGGTGAACCCGGCTCGATGAACAACGTCTTCACGCCAACTCGCCCTAGCCACTCCCGGACACACTTGGCGGTGAACTCGCTCCCGTTATCGCTGCGGATGTGTTCCGGAACACCCCTGTGAACGAACAGGTCGCTCAGCCGCTCGAGAACGTCATCGCTGGTGAGTCTCTTGGCGACATCGATCGCCAGGCACTCCCGAGTGAACTCATCAACGATTGTCAGCATCCGGATGGGCCGGCCATCGGATGTGCGGTCGGCTACGAAGTCGTAGCTCCAGACATGATTGCGATGCTTCGGCCGCAGACGGATGCACGACCCGTCATTGAACCACAGCCGCCTTCTCTTGGGCTGCTTTTTAGGCACCTTCAGCCCCTCCTCACGCCAGATCCGTTCCACCCGCTTATGGTTCACGCGCCATCCCTCCCAGTGCAATAGAGCTGTAATTCTGCGGTATCCGTAGCGGCCATACTCACAGGCCAGCCACACGATCTGCTTCACAAGACGGGGCTCATCATCGGTAACATGCCGCTGCCGTCGCTGTGTGTTCCGATGCTGCCCAAGCACGAGACATGCCCGGCGCTCGCTCAGTCGATCACGGCCGAGAGCACCTCTGACGTGCTCGACCGCTCGCCGCCGCTTCGCCGGGCTCAGAAGTTGAGCTGCGCCGCCCAAGGGCGTCCCGATACAGCCTCTCGAAGGATTGCCTTGTCGAGCTCCGCATCAGCGAGGAGCCGCTTCAGTCG
>JBIIMX010000245.1:0-5240 GCA_044337765.1 Pirellulales bacterium
CCCGATCATGAACGCTGATGAAACCGCCCGCAGTCGCCGCGGCTTTTTGGGTGCGACCGCACTGGGCGCTTTTGCCGGCGCACAGATCGCGGGCGGCGAGCCGGCTCCGCCCCCTCGGACCAGGCCGGGCGAATTTGCAGAACCGCAACTCGATCTCCCGCTCGTCCGCGATGCGGAGGTGATCGTTTGCGGCGGAGGTCCCGCCGGCGTGACCGCGGCGCTCACGGCGGCCCGCAGCGGCGCGAAGGTGCGGCTGTTCGAATGGCGTGGCTGCCTCGGCGGCGTCTGGACAGCCGGGCTCCTCGGCTATCTGCTCGATTTCGACAAGACCGGCTTCGCCTGCGAGTTGACGAAAAAACTGTCCGACCGCGGGCTCCGCAACGGTACGAGCAAAAAGAGCATCAGCTACCAGCCTGAAGGGATGAAGCTGCTCTTGGAGGAACTCTGCCTGGAAGCGGGCGTGCAGTTTCAGTTTCACACGAAAGTATCCGCCGCGTATCGCGAGGGCCGCCGCCTGACGACGGTCGTCACCGAGTCGAAATCCGGCCGCGAGGCGTGGCAGGCCCCGATCTTCATCGACGCGACGGGAGACGGCGATCTGGGCGCGCTCGCGGGGTGCGGGTTCGAAATCGGGGAGTCGGCCGATTGTCCGTGCCAGCCAATGTCGCTCAACGCCCTTTTGGTCTGCAAGGATGTCGCGGCCCTGGAGCCTTTCCTGCACGGTGCCGACCCGTCCGGCAGAGATGAAACCGCGAAGAACCTGCTCCGCGATGAAATCGTCAAGACCGGGCACTTCCCGTCGTACAGCAAGCCGACACTCTGGCAGGTCCGCGACAATCTGCTGCTCGTGATGATGAATCATGAATATGGTGTGAAGGCGTTCGACGCGGCGGCCATCACCACAGCCACGGTGCGGGCCCGGGCCGAGGTGAACAAGATCGTCGATGGCCTCCGAGAACGAGGCGGCCCTTGGGCCGATTTGCAACTCGTGGCCACGGCCGAACAGATCGGCGTCCGCGACGGCCGACGCATCGCGGGCCGCTACACAGTGACGAAGGACGACGTCTCGACCGGCTCCCGGTTCGACGACGGCGTGACACGGCCGACGTTTCCTGTAGACATCCACGCCCTGAGTGCCAGCATCAACAAGACGGCCGCCTACACGAGTGCGGGAATCAAGGTCGTGCCGTACGACATTCCGCTCCGCGCCCTGATTGCCAAGGACGTCGATGGCCTGATGATGGCCGGCCGCTGCATCAGTGGCGACTTCTTCGCTCATGCCAGTTACCGGGTGACCGGCAACGCCGTGGCGATGGGCGAGGCCGCCGGGGCGGTGGCCGCGATCGCGGCGGCCTCGAAGCGGCTGCCGCATGAAGTGGCCTGGGCCGAAGGGGAGGCCGCGATCAAGCGAATTCATGACGGCCGCGGCGGCTGACATGCCGGGCGATGCCTGCCGTCACCGCTTGACCTTCTTGGCGAGGCCGCGGTCCCGGCCCCTTCGGATGGACATTCCAAACGTCACTGACGCACCAAGGCGAACGCCGACCCGATCCACTGCCCGCGCGTCAGCGTGCCGTCTGCAGCGGGCAGGTTCTCAACCGGCAGCCCCGACCTGCGAGCCAGTTCCACCCACCGGGTCGCGAGCGGCCCGTCGAGCGCGGCGCTGATCCCGGCCGGCGTGGCCCCGTAGACCACCACGTCAAACACCACGTCGACCATGTCGGCTCGCGTTGCCGACACGAGCATGACGGCGTCGTCGGGGCCCGCCGCACACAGGCTCTCGGGCCTCAGCTCCTCTCCCGGCCCGAGCACAGGCCCGTTCTGGAGCAGGTGCGCGGCCGCTCCGTCGAGCTCCGTAGCCATCACCCGGGAGTGATGGCCGTTGCATCCGATCCTGTTGGCCGGTGTGGTCGGCCACGCCGGCGAGTGCGCCATCAAGGCAGCGGCTGCCACGAGCGCACCGGCGGCGATCTGCTTCGTCAGCAACGGCATCGCTGGATTCTCGGATGTCACTGGAACACGGCAGCGTCCAAGAATAGGACGGCCAACGGCACTCTCGCAAGCGATTCTCGGTCGGTGAGCGGTGGGTGTGGCTCGGTGTGGACGCGCCGCAGCGGCCACGGTTGTCACGACGGTCGGCTTCGGCGACATCAATCTCCTCGAGGCTCCCCGAGGCCAAGGTCGCCGCCAGCGTGTTCGTCGAGCGGCTCGATCAGCGGCTCGTCGGGCACCAAGAAGTCCCGCGATCCAGACTATTCCTCGTCCAGGTCGAAATCGTCGTCGAGCTCGCCGCCGAGCGACTTCTCCATGTCAAGTTCGGGCTGGCCCTTGCGACCGGCGGTCGCCGCAAACCGCACCGTGCCCCAGAGGTCCGGATGCAGCTGCGACTCGATCGCCTCGTCGGCGAGGATCGCTGTCTGGGAGTTCGCCCAATACACCCGCTCGAGCACCGCATTGCCCTCCGGGCCGCTCGCGAGAATGCCCCAATCGAATTTGTAGGCGACGTCCGGCACGATCGTGAGCCCGAGTGATTTCAGTGGAATGACAGCCTCTGCGCAGTAGCCCTTCTCGTCGTTGCGGGCCGCCAGCCGCACCTCCGCCAGCTTCACCACGCGGTCGAATCCCGACCGGGCCACGCCGGTTCGGGCCTCCCACGCCTCATCGGGCTTCGAGCCCGGCGCGACAGGCTGGTAGAGCACCGCCGTCGGCCCCTCGTCCGTCATCGACATGAGCAGGCGGCAGTCACCGACGGCCGGCGTCTTCCGCTGCGCGTCGGCCTTCGGATCGACGCCGATCTGCAGATCGACAGCCGCACCGGTCTTGAAGAGGCGATGCCAGTCGTTGCCGGTGTTCTTGATCGGCCCGGCACCGCGCACCGTGAAACACACGTAGAGGTTCACATCGTCATAGTTCATGGCCAGCGACACATCGCGGCCGTCGAGCACCGCGCTCGTGAATTCCCACTCGGCGGGATCGCCGTCGAGCGTGATTCCTCCCTTTCGACGGCGACACTCGATCACCTTCGCCGCCTCGTAGAGTTTCCGCGACTGTACCGCGCGGTCCCACTCCATGGCCGCGTCGACGTCCTTTTGGGTCACCGTCAGCCCGCCACCGAGCCGCTTGAACTTCTCGAAGCCCGTCACCTCGACCACGCTCGCGTGGTTGTGGCCGGCCACGGCGTAGAACCTGCCGTCCTCGCGGGTCTTGCAGAAATATCCGTTGAAGTGCTCCTGCCCGATCGTAACGTCGGTGAGGTCGAGACCGCGGTCGTGCTCCCGCATGCTCCAGGGCTTCTTCACGGGACCGAGCTGGTCGCGGAAGATTCGGCCCGCGAGCAGGCCGTCGGCCGTCCAGATGTGCCAGACGCCGCAGTTGCCGTTGGTCACGAAAAACTCGCCGAGGTCGCCCTCCGTGGCCGTCTCGTGGCCGACGACGTCAAACTGCGCCACCGTCTGCCCGGGAAACCACGGCCGCTTCGCGGAGTTCAGGGCATGCACGCCCCAGCCTTCGGTCGGATGCGTCCACGCCGCCTTGCCATCGGCATCGACGGCGGCCATGCGGGCGTTGTCGCCGACCACGAAAAAGCGGCCGTCGTCCATCCGCACCACGCGGGAGTCGAACGTCTTCTTCTTCCGCTCGTAGACGGGCGTGCCGTTCGCGAGAATTTCCTTCACCTCGTAGCGGAAGGCGGGCGAATCGACGCCGAGGGTCTCGTCGAAACGGCCGACGCCCGCGGCCCGCTTGTCCGGCATGTCGAAGAATTCCACCTCCTCGGCCTGCGGAGCCCCGTCGCCGCTGCGATCGCTCCAGAGAAACACGACATCACCGAGCGGCTTCCGGCCGAGCTTTTCGAGAATCGCCGACGTTCGCAGCGGCGGGAAAGAGCCGGCTGCTCCCATCGCGGCCACGCAACGGAGCCGGTCCTGCTCCTCGAGGTAGACGATCCCCGCCGGCTGTTGGTTGAACCTCGGTCGCGTCACGAGGTAGGGGCGGTCCTTGATCCGGATCGGCTGTTCCCCGGCCGGCGTGCCCCCCTGCCAGATGACGTTCTTGAGCGCCGTGGCCCCGGTCTTCCAGTCGAGAGCAAACTCGAGGCCGCCGCCATTCTGCGTGGTCAAGTAGAGCCGCGACTTGTCATGGGGATCGAGGGCGCCGCTGCCGCCGTATTCCGTGTTGCCAAGAAAATCCTTCTTGAACGTGCCATCCACGCCCCACAGGCTCACCCGCTTCGGAGTCCAGTCGCACTCCGTCACCCAGAGCTGGTCCCTGCCGTCCACGGCCAAGTCGACGGCCACGCCAGGGCTGCTCGTGAACCTCTTGGGATCGTAGGGACCGACGATCCGGCCTCCCGGCGTGCCGATCGTGCGCAGCGGTTTTCCTGAAGAGTCGAAGACGCGGATCACCCGCTTGTCGGCCGCACTGTCGAAGACGAAGAGATCGCCCGCCTTGCCAAACGCGATCGCGGTGGGACGGCCCACGTCGAGCGCAAGCGGGACGTGCCTGCCGCCCTCGATGTCGATCTTCACGACCTTCCCGGCGGAGATGCCGTGGAGCGATCCGTCCGGGGCGAAGGCGAGATCGCTCCCGTCGGGGAACGGGATCTCCTTCACGAGCTTCTTCGTGGCGAGGTCGTAGACCTCGATTCGCTGGGTCGCGAGGAGATCGACCGGCGGCTCTCCGCCCAAGGCCCGCAGCGGCGCCACGCCATAGATCCTGCAGCGAGCCGGATCGAGATCCATGCCGCCGCGGTCTCTCCGCACGCCCACGACGCCGGCCCGGCCGTCTTCTTTCCACATCCACTGTTCCGTCACCCGCATCCGGATGGCACGTGTCGTCACCTCGCGGCCGAAGTCCACATACCCGTCCATGTAGCGGGCCTCGCTGTTGTGGTTCTGGTCGGGGTTGTAGTAGTAGCGGAGCTTCTGTTCGTAGGTCGCCAGTTTCTCCCAGCCCGTGTCGGCCTTCAGGTCGGGGGAGCCCTTGCCCGTCCAGGCGTCGATCTCGGTGAGGCGACCGTCGATCTCCTTGATGGCGAGGCCCCGGATGGCTTGGGGCGCGTCCCACTCCATCATGTAGATGCCGGGATTCTCGGTCGTGAGCGGCGTCTCTCGTCCGGCTTCCCACTCCCCCTGTGGCGTGACGGTACCGGAGTTGACCGTCACCTTGCAGCTCGGGAAGAGGTTTTCAAACCGCCGGCGCAGGATCTTCATGCCCTCGAGCCGGGCGAACCAGGCGGCCTT
>JBIIMX010000246.1:0-5217 GCA_044337765.1 Pirellulales bacterium
AGTCATCGGCGCGGCACTTATTTTTCTCGGATTGCTGCTGGTGGCCGCCGGCCTTGTCTGGCTTGTGGGCCGTGGCCTGGCGGTGATTGTGCGGCGCAGAGCGATGCGGCAGCTCCTCCAGCCGCTGCTGCTGGTCACGGCGGGGCTTGTCATCGGAGCGGTGCCGTTCGTCTACCAGCATGCCTATCTGGCGATCGTGGGCCTGGGTGAGCGAGAGCGGGTGATCGGCGGCGAACGCGTGTTGAACCTTACCGGCTGGGACCGCCCGGGATATGACATTCTCAAGCAAAAGACCGACGTGGTCATTCTCGAGATGGGCAACGAGGACGTCACCGACGCCACGGTCACCATCCTCGGCGACCTCCCCAAGCTCAAGGAACTCACGCTCAACGATTCGTCGATAACCGATGCCAGCCTGGCGAAGCTGGCGGCCTTGCCCAGGCTCGAGTCGCTGCGCATCGCGCGGACGAGGGTGACTGCGGAGGGCGTGCGGGCGTTTCTGGCGGCGCCGCCGCCGCGGCTGCGGCAGATCGATGTGTCTGGCAACGACATCCCAACGAGCATCCTCCGACAATGGAAGAACGCCGCCGGGGTGCAGAATGATGGTCCAAGCGGCCCGCAAAGGCTCGCAGACGGAGAGCGCCGCTATGTCAATTGAATGGAAGCTGATCGAGGAGCCGCTCGGCAATCCCGACAGTGCCCGGTTTCTCTGCGAGGCCAGCGAACTGGCCTATCTGCCCGAAGCCGAGGGCACGCGGGCCTACGCGGAGAGACTCGGGCTCTCCGCCAGGCTGTTCAGTGTCGGCAACACGCAGGCATGGCTGGCTGTCGACGAAGCCAACATCGTCGTGGCCTTCCGCGGAACCGAGTCGCCCGGCAGCCTCGACGGCCTCAAGGACATTCTCATCACCGATGCCATGAATCTGCTCGTGGTGCCGGAGGGACGGCTGGGGCACGATCTTTCGGCGGCTGGCGTCGGTGCCCGGTTTCACAAGGGCTTCGTCGATGCGATCGCCGCCATCTGGCAGCCGCTGTTCGCCGCCGTGGAAGCAGAGGTCAAAAAGTCAGACCGGCCCGTCTGGATCACGGGCCATAGCCTCGGAGGGGCGCTGGCGCTCCTGGCTGCCTGGCTCCTGAAGCGAAAGTTCGTGCCGGTGCACGAGGTCTGCACGTTCGGCGCGCCGATGATCGGCAACAGAACGGCCTGCGAGGCCTTCAATCGCGAGTTTCAGGGGCGGATCTTTCGCTACATCAATGGCCGCGATCCGGTGCCGAAGCTGCCGACGCTCTCGCTGGCGGCCAATGAATTCGTGCATGTCGACTCGCAGCGGCTGCTCGGCTCACATCCGCATACCGGGCTGGCCGAGGTGATGGCCGCGGTCGCATCGAAGGCGGTCAATGGCCTGCTGGCCGGCACGCTCATCGACGAGGCCTGGAAGCACATCACCGAAGAGGTGGGGGCTCACTTTCTCGGCGTCTACCGAGACCTGCTGAATCGGTAGAGCGCTTTCGACGTTGGTGTGGCAACGGCTCAGGGCGGCAAAAGTCTGCGTCGGGGGCCCAAGGTCGCGAGGGCGCAAGGGCGACAGGCGGGCGACGCCTCGGAATCCTTCCGAGAAATTTGGAAAAGTGGCGCTCCCCTATCGGTCCGGTGAGCATACAATCGATTGAAACGGCTGTTTGAAAGGCCGGAAATGCCCTGCAAGAAAGCTGTTTTGGATGGTCGTCGTCGATTTTTCCGTTCCGGCTGAAACGAATCCCGCCGCCGAGCCCAGGCAGCGGATTCTCTCCGCGGCTGGCCGCGAGTTTGCCGAGCGCGGCTACGAGGCGGCGACGGTTCGAGACATCTGTCTGGCCGCCGGCGTCAATCTCGCCGCCGTCAACTACTACTTCGGCGACAAGCAGCGGCTCTATGTCGAAAGCGTGAAGCACGCGCATGAGCAGCGGGCGGCTCAGGTGCCGCTGCCGGAATGGACCGTCGGCACGCCGCCGCAGGCAAAACTTCGCGACTTCGTCGGCAACCTGCTCGAACGGATGCTCGGCTTCGGCGAGCCGCCCTGGCAGGTCCGCCTCATGATGCGAGAGGTGCTGCATCCGACCGACGCATGCCGCGAACTCGTCCAGGACTACATCCGGCCGCGGTTCGAACTGCTCGTGTCGATTCTCGACGAACTCGTTGCCGGTCGACTCACGCAGATCGAGCTCCGCCAGGTGGCCCTGTCGATCATCGGGCAGTGTTTTCTCTACCGGGCGGCCGGCGACGTCGTGGAGATGCTCGTGCCCCGCGAGGAGCTTCTATCGCATCACTCGCTCACGCCGTTGGCCGATCACGTGACCGGCTATGCCTTGGCGGCGCTGGGGCTGGCGTCACCGCTGGCCCAGGGGGCGCCGCGTGCGGCCGTACCACACAAAGCAGGGAAAATCCGACCATGAATGTCGTTAAAAAAGTGCTCGGATGGGTGCTACCCGTGCTGATCCTGGGTGCCGCTATCGCCGGCTTCATGGCACTCGGAAGCCAGAAGCCGCCGCCCCGCAGGGCGGCCGAGGCGCCGGTGGCGGTGGCGGTGCGAACCACGCCGGTCCAAAAGATGGAGGGGCGGATCGAGATCGATGCCGATGGCGTGGTCGTGCCGCTCCGGGAGGTGACGCTTGCCGCCGAGGTGCCGGGGCGCCTGCTGCGGAAGTGCGAATCGTGCCGCGCCGGCCAGTTCGTGAAGGCCGGCAGCGTGCTCTTTGAGATCGATCCTCGCGACTACCAACTCGACGTGCAGCGGCTGGAGGGAGAGGTCCGGCAGGCGGCCCTCAACATCGAAGAGATCGATGAGGAGCTGGCGCAGAATGCCACGTCGGCCGAACTTTCCCAGCGGCAGGTCGATCTGGCTCGCCGCGAGGTGGCCAGGCTCGACACGCTGAAGGCCAATCGCATCGTCACCGAGACCGAACACGAACGGGCCCTGCGGGAAGAGCTTGTCGCGACCAACTCGCTGACGATGCTCCAGGGTCAGAAACGCGTGCTCACCAAGCGTCGCAGCCGGCTGACGGAGGCGCAGGCTCTGGCGGCTACGTTGCTCGAGCGGGCCAAGCTCGACCTGTCGCGGACGAAGGTGGTGGCACCGGTGGACGGCGTCGTGGTGGACGACAAGGTGGAGCAGGACTCGTTCGTGGCCAAGGGCACGCCGCTGGTCACGCTCGAGGACACGAGCGCCGCGGAAGTGAAGACGAGCCTGCGGATGGACGAACTGGCCCAGGTCTGGGGCGGGCAGGCGAAAGGCGGCGATGCCCTCGCGGCCCACGACCTGCCCGACGCGCCTGCGAGGGTGGTGTTCACGCTCGGCGACAGGTCGTACGAGTGGGACGGCATCCTCTCCCGCCAGGAGGGGCGGGGGCTCGACGAGAAAACCCGCACGCTCCCTTGCCGCGTGCTCGTAACGAAGCCCGCTCACGTGAAGGCCATCGACCGCTACGGGGCGGTGATGGCGACCCTGCCACCGGAGGCGCCGCGGTCGCTGCTGCGGGGGATGTTTGTCGACGTGCTTGTGCAGGTCGACGTGCCGCAGCCGCTGGTCTCTGTGCCGCAGGAGGCGGTGCGGCCCTCGGGCGAGATGTTCGTGATGCGGGATGACAAACTGGTGATCATGCATCCGCGGCCGTTCCATGCAGGCGGCGGCCTGATCGCCTTCAAGGAGGCGGACAGCGGCCTGCTGCCGACCGACCGGGTCGTCACCAGCCAGCTCGCGAATCCACGGGAAGGCATGCAACTGGTGGAGGCCGCTCCATGAAATCGATCATCGCCTGGATCAGCTTCTCCTCGATGCGCCGCGAGGCGTTTCCGGAGTTCGACCTTGAGATCGCGCTGGTGAGCGTGCCCTACCCCGGGGCCACGCCTGAGGAGGTCGAGGAGGGCATCTGCCAGAAGGTGGAGGAGGCCTGCCGCAGCGTGGTGGGCATCAAGAAGATCACGAGCATCGCCCGTGAGGGGATGGGGTTTTGCGTCTTCGAGATGACCGATGGGGTCAAGGATCCGCAGCGGGTGGTGGGGGAGATCCGCTCCGAGGTCGAGCGCATTCCGAGCATGCCCGAACTGGCCGAGGATCCGAAGGTGGAGCAGGTGACGCTTCGTGAGCCGGCCATCAAGGTGGGCGTCGTGGCCCCTCAGTCGGCAAGCAGCGACGAGCGGTCTGAGCTGCAGTTGCGTGACGTCGCCGAGAAGGTGCGTGATGACCTGCTTGCACTGCCGACGGTGTCGGCGGCCAACATCGGCGGCGCGAAGGACTACGAGATCACCATCGAGATTTCCGAAGACACGCTTCGCAAGCACGGCCTGTCACTCAAGGCGGTCGCCGACATTGTGCGGAAGGAAAATCTGGAGCTCCCCGGCGGCACGATCCGCAGCGAGGGGGGCGAGATCCTGCTCCGCGGCAAGAACAAGCAGTATCTCGGCGGGGACATCGCCAAACTGCCGCTCGTGACGCGGCCCGACGGCCTCGTGCTCACCGTCGGCGATCTGGGAACGGTGCGGGACGGCTTTGTCGACGTCGCCGGGCGGGACCGGATCAACGGTCGCCCCGGCTTGATGGTCTCCATCGACCGCAGTTCGGGCGAGGACCTGCTGGCGATGGTGGCGGCGGTGAAGAAGTATGTCGCCGAGGCGGAGCTGCCCCCGGGCTATGAACTGGTCACATGGGCCGACGCCTCCGTCGATGTCCGCGAGCGGCTCGACATGCTGCTCTCCAACGGCACGCAGGGGTTGGCGATCGTGTTCGTGCTCCTGGCGCTCTTCTTCGATCTGAAGATCGGCTTCTGGGTGGCGATGGGCGTGCCCGTGTCGATGCTCGGCACCGGGGCGCTCATGTTTGCCGGCGACCAGACGCTCAACATGCTCTCGATGTTCGCCTTCCTGATGGCCGTGGGCATCGACGTCGACGACGCGATCGTGGTCAGCGACAACGTCGAACGCCACCGCAAGATGGGGAAGGGGCGTGTGCAGGCGGCAATCGATGGCACGGCGGAGGTGCTGCCGTCGGTCGTGTCGGGTGTGATGACGACCGTGATCACGTTCATGCCGCTCTTGTTCGTCTCTGGCGTGATGGGCAAGTTCATCGCGGTGATGCCGTTCGCCTTCATTGCCACGCTGCTGGTCTCGCTCTCCGAGGCGCTCTTCGTGCTGCCAGGGCATCTGGCCCACGAAGATAGTGCCGTGCTGCGGTTTTTCCAGTT
>JBIIMX010000247.1:0-5200 GCA_044337765.1 Pirellulales bacterium
GCACGTCACGGACATACGGCCTCTCGATCGAGAGCGGCAGATGGAACGAGGATGATCGGATCAACTACTCCCATGCACTGCCCCGGCGACTGCCGGCCGAGACGCTCTACGACAGCCTGCACGCCGTGGTGGGATCGGCGTCGACGTTCCCCGGCTATGCAGCAGGCACGCGGGCCGCACAGCTGCCAGACGTGGCGAGCGCTCTTGGCGGCGGGTTTCTGCAGACATTCGGCCGGCCGGCGCGGGAGACCGCCTGCGAGTGCGAGCGGGCTGGCGGCATGTCGCTCGGGCCGGTCATGGCGTTGGCGAGCGGCCCAGCCGTGGGCAACGTGCTCGCCGATCCCCGCAGCGAATTGGCGAAGCTGGTGGCCAGTCAGCCCGACGACGACCTGCTCATCGACGAGGTCTTCATGCGGATCCTCAACCGGCCCAGCCGCCCGGCCGAGGTGGAGGCGGTCAAACGAGCGACCGGTGAGGTGAGCGTCGATCACGAGGAGATCACCGCTGCTCTTGCCCGGGCGGAGGCGGACTGGACGGTGCGGCGTGCCATGCTCGAGGAGCAGCGGCTCCAGAAGATCGCCGCCGCCCGCGCAACGCTCGAGACGGCGACCACCGCCTACGAGCCAACGCGGATCGATCTCGAGCAGAAACGGGCCGAGCGATTCGCCAAGGCGATCGCATCGATCGAGAAATACCATGCCGATCCACAGGCGGCGCTGGCCCGCATCGAGGCAGAGGTCGCCAAGGCGCCGGTGTGGCATGTGGCGAGGCCCGATACGCTCGCCTCGCGGGCCAACGCCACCTTCACGACGCTGGCCGACGGCTCGGTTCTGGTAGGTGGGCCGCAGGCAGAAGACACGACCACGCTGACCTGCACCGTCTCGCTGCCGTCGTTGAGCGGCCTGCGACTCGAAACGATTCCCGATCCGAGCCTGCCCCGCGGCGGCGCGGGCCGGTCCCCGGATGGTGGCTTCGTTGTCAACGAGATCGTGCTGGAAATCGCGCCGCTCGCCCGGCCCACCGAATTGAAGCGGATTGCCCTGCACCGGCCGGCAGCCGACTTCTCGCAGGACTCCATGGGGCCCAACCTGGCGATCGACGGCGACATGAATCCCAGCCGCGGCTGGGCAGTGTCGCCACGGAACCAGGAGCCGCACTGGGCCGTGTTCGAGTTGAAGAACCAGCTCCAACTCTCGGAGCCGATGCTCGCGACGGTGAAGATCGAGCAGCGGTTTCCGGGGGGCAAGCACGCACTGGGACGATTCCGCATCGCGTTTACCGGTTCTGCCGTGCCGATCTCGCTCGGCGTGCCGGCGAGTATCGCGGAAATCGTGGCGATTCCCGCCGCGCAGCGGTCGGCGGAGCTTTCATCCCTGCTCGCCACGCTCGTTGCCGCCCACGACGCCGAACGCAGGAAGCTCACCCAGGAATTGAAGGAGGCGACGCTACCGCTGCCCCCCGATCCGAAGCTCGTGAATCTCGCGGAAGACCTGGCCGATGCCGAGAGGCCGGTCCGTGACGACCCGGCTCTTGTCAGGCTGCGTTCCGACCACGCAGCCAGCACAGAACAGGTCGCCAACCGCCGCCTGACCGTCATCCAGGATTTGGCGTGGGCGCTGATCAATAGCCCTGCGTTCTTTTTCAATCACTAGTTCGAATCATGGAAAACTGTAGCGACGACTTTGTAAACGAAAAGACGTAGGCGAGGGGTCGGCGAACGCTCGAGGAGCATTGGGCCGCCGCGGCCCACGCGACGAGACTTTTGCCGCCCCGAAGCCGGCGATACACAGTTCGGGTTTGCTCTCATTTGACCACGAAATTTCCCTAGGAGTCTGCCATGCTCGTCATACCCGGCCGCCCCGGCAAGGACCTCTGCGATCCCAACCTTGCAACCAGCCGACGCGCGGTCCTGCGGGCCGGCAGCATCGGCCTGTTCGGCATCTCGTTGCCGACCATTCTGCGGCTGCAGGCCGCAGCGGCGAATGAACCGAAAGCCACGGCCCACCCTGCGGCGCCGGGCTGGAACCGGGCCAAGAGCGTGGTGATGATCTACCTCCAGGGGGGCCCGAGCCACATCGATCTCTGGGATCCCAAGGAAAACGTGCCCGACAACGTGCGGAGCACGTTCAAGAGCATCCCCACGAAGCTGCCGGGAGTGCAGTTCACGGAAAACCTGCCGAAGCTCGCCGGAATCAACGACCGCTTCACGCTGATCCGTTCGATGAACTACACGCCCAACGGCCTGTTCAACCACACCGCCGCGATCTATCAGATGATGACCGGCTACACCACCGATCGGGTGAGCCCCTCTGGCCAACTCGAACCGCCAAACGCCAAGGACTTCCCCAACTTCGGCTCCAACATCGTGCGGCTCAAGCCGCTCGATGAGCCGATGCTGCCGTTCGTGATGCTGCCGCGGCCGCTGCAGGAGAGCGGCGTTGTCGGCAAGGGGGGCACGGCCGGCTTTTTGGGCCGCGACTACGACCCCTACACGCTCTACCCCGACGGGGACGACCTCGACATGCGGAAGATGGAGCGGATCCGCATCGACGACCTGCAACTCCGCACCGACGTGTTTGCCAAGCGGCTCGAGCGACGGGCCCGCCTCCGGGACGTCATCGACCGCACGATGCCGGAACTCGACAAGGCGGTGGCGGACTACAAGCTCGACGAATACTACGAGCAGGCGCTGGGGCTCGTGATCTCCGGGCGGGCACGCGAGGCCTTCGCCTTCGAGCGCGAGCCGGTCGCGGTGCGGGACGCCTACGGTCGCAACACGTTCGGGCAGAGCCTCTTGCTGGCCAGACGGCTCGTCGAGGCGGGCACGCGCGTGGTCGAGGTGGTCTGGCCGAAGGTCGCCAATTCCGACAACCACTCGTGGGATCACCATGTCGGCCTGGACAAGCGGATGAAGGACCAGTCGGCCCCGATGCTCGACCAAGGGCTGTCGGCGTTCCTGACCGACATGGACGACCGCGGACTGCTCGATGACACGCTGGTCGTGGCCGTGGGCGAGTTTGGGCGTTCGCCGCAGAAGGGCGTGAGCACGTCGGGCAACGGCAACTCGGCCGATGGCCGCGATCACTGGCCTTACTGCTTCACTTCGCTGCTCGCCGGAGCGGGCATCAGGCGGGGGCATGTGCACGGAAAGAGCGACGCCACAGCCTCGGCTCCTCTCGAGGACCCGGTGCATCCGACCGAACTGCTGGCGACGATCTACCACGCCTTGGGCATCGAGCCGGAGACGATCGTCTACAACCACCTCAACCAGCCCCGCGAGCTGGTGAAGGCCCAGGCGGTGACGAAGCTGTTCTCGTGATCGCCATGCTCTGTCCGCTGCCGGTCATTGCCTTCCAGCCCCAGCACGGCTCCCCGGCCTGCTGAGCTTCCTTGCTCGTTTGCATGCGGACGCTCCGCGGCCCAGTTGGACGAGCGGCGATCGTCGGCTAGAGTCTGGCGACCGGAGCAAGGAAAACGCCATGTCGACCAAGGTCACGGACGACCCGTCCCAGCAACGATGCCACCAGGCGGAAATCGACTCCACGCCGCGCCGACGACGGCGGTCCGCCGCGGCCCGGTCGATTTCCCTGTTCGAAGACGACCATCCTGGTGTGAGCCGGCTCTACACGGTGGCGATGATGGCTGACGTGCTCCGCGTGCCGCGGTCGGCGGTCCGGCACTGGCTGAGGGGCGGCCTGCTCGAACCGGCCCGACGATCGGGATCGATCGAGTGGTTCGAGTTCCCACAACTCGTGGTGGGAAGGCAGCTGGTCCGCCTGCTGAAAGCGGGTCTTTCCCTCCGCGACATCGACACGAAGCTCGCCTGCCTGGCACCGGGCGGAGCTCCCGAAGCCGCACGCGTGGCGGAGCGGATCGTGACCGACGGGCGACGGCTGAGCATCCTCCAGAACGATCGACTGATGGGCGCCGGGGGCCAGCTCCAGTTGAATTTCTATGCGCAGGGGCTGACGCAGGGCCTACTTTCGACTGATGCCGAACCGGTGGCGGAGCCGCCGGCCGCGACCGTCTCGATCTCCATCGCAATCCCTGCCGACATCTCGGCAGATGTCGCGGGAGACGAGACCCACGACGACGACCTCATGGGCCCGGCGTCGGTCGCCGAACTCCTCGATCTCGCCGCCGATCTGGAGGCCACGGGCGCGCTTTCCGAAGCTGCCGAGGCACTGCGGGCTGTGCTTCAGGCCCAGGGGCCGACGGCGGCGGTCGTCTTCATGCTCGCCGAATTGCTCTATCGCGCAGGTGACCTCACCGCGGCCCGAGAGCGGTATTACGCCGCCGTGGAACTCGATGCCGACCACCTCGAGGCACGGTCGAGTCTGGGCTGCGTGCTGGCGGAACTGGGCGAGCCTGAGTTGGCACTCGCCGCGCTTGACGGCGTGCTCCGTCAGCAGCCCGACTATGCAGACGCCCATTGGCACATGGCAGGCGTGCTGCACGATATGGGCCGAGACGTCGAGTCTCGACGGCATCTGCGAAACTTTCTCACGCTCGCACCGGAAAGCCCGTGGGCCACGACGGCTCGCGAACGGCTGGCTGCCGCAGAGCCAGTGCGGCCGTGAAGCAGATCGTTTGCGTGGCGATCAGTAAGCGCCCCACGGGCCGCGGACGGGGTGCACGCCAAACTGCACGGTGTCGCTCGGCTGGTTGGGCGTGGGCATGAAGCCCCTGCCGCCCGGCACGGCGCCCGGCCCCGGATACGGGCGACGGAACTGGTGATAGATCGGCGCCACCCGCGAACTCGGCACGCCCCAGCCGTATTCGGTCGTGAACTCCGCCGTCGGAGGCACGACCAGCGCCATCGGCCGGCCCACCCATGGGTCATACCATCCGCTGTGCCAGCTCTTCCCCTGGCTCCGCAGAAAGTACCGTTTCTCGTAGACGCCCTCGCCACCGGCGAGGGCCACCCGCGCGGCGGCGGCGAGGCAGGCCACGACGAGCGTGGCAACGATCACCCGACCAAGAAGAACCTTCATGAAGGCATCGCTTTCCTGTGTGTCCCGTGGACTTCCAACCGCTCACCACCAATAGGCATGCACATCGGTCCGCATACCCATTGCTCCGGCAGGGCGGACGTAGTGCCGCCGGTGCTTGTAGAGGAACTCGTGGGGCATGAATGGCGGATACGTGTACCAGGTGTGGCCGACACGCGGCGGTACCGGGCGTGGGGCCACGTAGAGTT
>JBIIMX010000248.1:0-5183 GCA_044337765.1 Pirellulales bacterium
CGCGATCTCGATCACGAGCAGGTCACCCACCTGCGCCGGCGGCAGCGACCGCGAGGCCACGAACCCACCGTCTGTCTGCGTGAAGATGTCGCCCGATTCGCACAACGGACCGCCCACCGCCACCTCTTCAGGAACCGCATCGCCAGCCGCTCCGGCAGTCGCGGGGCAGAGGGTCATCGGATGATAGGAACCGTAGAGCACCGGTCGTGCGAGCGTATTGAAGCCGGCGTCAACGAGCAGATATTTCCGCGAACCCTGCCGCTTCGCTGCGCGGATCTCGGTGACGATGAATCCCGACTCGGCCGTGAGGTATCGGCCGGGCTCGATTTCAAGACGGATGCGGTGGCCAAACCGGTCCTCGAGTTTCTTTCGCGTCGCGTCCCACAATTCAAAATAACCGCCGAGGTCGGCGTGGACTTCGCCCGGCTTGTAGGGCACCGGCAGGCCGCCGCCGGCGCTCACCATCGTGAGCGACCGGCCGATCTCGATCGCAACCCGTTCGAGCGATCCGGCCACCTCGGCCAAGTGCGCGAGATCGGTGCCGCTGCCGATGTGCATGTGCAGACCGCTCACCGAAAGCCCCGCCCACTCGGCGCGGCGGAGCACCTCGGGAATCTCCTCGTGCCAGATGCCATGCTTCGATCCCTCGCCGCCGGTGTTGGTCTTTTGGCTGTGGCCGTGGCCGAAGCCGGGATTTACCCGCAGCGTGATGTTGGCTCCGGGTGCGCGATCGGCCAATTGCTCAATCATGTCGGCCGAGCCGCAGTTGACGTGGATGCCCAACTTGGCGACCGCGTCGAGGCTCGCGCGGTCGAAGATGTCGGCCGTATAGACGATCGGGTGCACGGGGGGCAGTCCATCGGCTGCCGTGCTGCGGTCGGGATGCGCGGAGTAGCCAGCCTTCAGGGCCCGGTGGATCTCGCCGGTGCTGACGGCATCGACCATCACGCCCTCGCGACGGATCAGATCGAGCACGGCCAGATTCGAACAGGCTTTCTGCGCGAAGCGGACCGTGTCCCAGGCCGCGAGGTCGCGGCAACGCCGCCGGATCATCTCGGCGTCGTACGCGTAGAGCGGCGTGCCGTGCTCACGGGCCAGTTCGGCGACATGCACGCCGGCGATCTGCGTGCGGATGCCGGGCGCTGCGGCAGCGGTGCCGGTCGGTGTCGAAGGAGCGTGGGTGCTGGAGGATGTCTGGCTGTTGGTGATCACGAGCGGAATGCGTGTGGGAGTGAGAGGCACATGGAGCAGGTTGCCCGAACCGTTCGATGCAATGCCTGATAGAGGAGGTCGGGGCCGATCATCGCGCGGGCGCCGGGATCGGAAACCCGTTCGGTATCGGCAGGCCCGGCGGGATCGCCGGACCGTTGCGGGCCGGATCGCCCGCGCCGGCCGTGGCTGCCAACGAGCGGACTGCACTGGCGTCGACCGAGAGCCTGGTCGCCATGCCCCGTTCGATGGGACGGACGAGCAGTGTGACATGTCCGCCCTGCTGATCGTCGTCGTTTGGCTCTGCGGCGGGAAGGGCCTCCGCGGGCAGGGCGCCCTGATCGGCGGCGTAGGCGAGCACGCGAGCCATTGAAAGATCGATGCCTGCGATCGGCCTGGCCTGAGGGTCGGCCTTGCCGTTTGGGCCAAGTGCTGCGGCCAGTCGTTGACGCGGATCGCCGCCAGCCATCAGGTATGCGTATTCCGGAGCGACGGCCAGCGTGAGGTCGAGCGAACGCCCGAGCCTTTCCGCAGCATCGGTGCCGTTCAGGTCGATCGTGATCGTATGCAGGTTCGTCGTGCCGACCTTGTCGGAGTCGAAGGCGACATCAACGCCCGGAGGTAGCAGACCTTTTCCTCCATTCCGGCCGCCAAACGATTGTTTCACACGGTTTTCCAGCGCGGCTCCATCCTTGATCCGCATGCCTGCTGTGACAGCGGGCAGGGCGGTCTTCTTTGCGGCCGCGGTCGTGTCGACGCAGATCGAAGCATCGATGCCGCCGGTGGCGAGCACCGAGGCGACGACCTCCCGAAGCAACAGGGCCAGCGTCTTCGTCAATGAGTCGTTGCTGCCTGACGGCAGGGCCTGATCGAGCATGTTCAGCACGTCGGCCCGCGAGGCCTCTGGAACAGGCTGCACCAGATGGGCGGAGACGGCGGGAGGTTTGCCATCGGCGGCCGGCGGCATGGGCACCGTCAGCTGCCCCTTGTCGGAGCCCTCCATCGCCATGGCTGCGGGCGAACCCGGCACCGCCACGGTGCGGTTTTCAAAGAAGATCCGATCCTTCTCGCTATCGATCGCGATGCCCAGAGCCAACGACTCGGTATCGGCCAGACTGTCGACCGCGGCCGCCAGAGCGCGGGCGTCGAGTTGCTGCCCCTGTTCGCCCGCGGCAGCCGCTCCCTGTTGGATCAGCATGCGGAGCTGCTGGCGGAGCGAGTCTGGCAGCAGATGGGGAAACAGTTCGATGCCGAGCGTGTAGTTCTCCGAGAGCGGCAGAAACAGCGGCGCCGGATCGACCGCCTCCACGTCGAAGCCCTGCGGTGACACGATCGCCCAGCCATCCTTTTCCACGACGTCGATCCCGATCCCGTTGGGGAGCACGAGGCTGCGGGTGTCGCCAGACTGATCGGCGGGGCCGGTCACGGCCTTGAGTGAATCAAGCAGCTTTTCGAGGCTCTTGACCGGCACGAAACCGTGCACGGCGATGTCGGCTCCGTCGGTCGTCAGCACCACGCCGAGCGGCCGCTTGACGTCGAGCCCGCCCAGTCCCCGGCCCTGCGTGGCCATCAGGAGCACCGACTCGAGCATGCCCGCCAGGCCCGGCTGGCCAACCTGCGATCCGAGCCAGCCGATCTGTTTCTTCAGGTCGGCGTAGCTGTCGCAGGTGACGACGGCCAGCACGGTTCGCTCGGCGGCGTGGGCCGACACGAGGCCTCCCCAAGGGCAGAACGCACCGGTGCACAGCGCGGTGGCAACGGCACAGGCGACCACGAGATGTACCGATCGTTGCCGACGGGGGCGGCTGGCAGGCAGAAACGACATGGAAACTCCCTTGCGCACGACACGTGATTCTGTTGCTCCGCAACTCCGCGGAGATTCCGACACTCTGAAGCTTACCAGCCGCATCACAAAACCTGTATTCTTCAGCATATGCAGCAGCTTCCAACTGGCTTTGAGCCCGCCCAGCGATCGGCTTCTCTGCCGGCGTATTTCCCGGAATTGCCGGCTGCGCCGCTGGCCCGGCGGCCGCCGATGCGGCTGCAGGCGCTCCTCTTTATGCTCACCTGCATCACCACTTTTGCGGCCGGCGCCTCTGGCTGGCAGGCGGAACTCCTCGGATTCGATGACCGGTTTGCCCTGCAGGTGGCGGAGCACTGGCAGCGCGGTCTCCTCTATATGGCGGCGGTGCTGGCGGTGCTCGGGGCCCACGAGGCGGGGCACTTCGTTGCCGCCTGGCTGCACGGTATCCCGGCCACGCTGCCGTTTTTCATTCCCGTGCCCGTGCTGCTCACCGGCACGATGGGCGCGGTCATCGGCATGGAGGGATCCCGGGCCAACCGGCGGCAGCTCTTCGATATCGCATTGGCCGGGCCGCTGGCGGGGCTGGTTATTGCGCTGCCGATTCTCGCCTTCGGACTGCTCACGGGCGAGCCCGCCCGGCATAGTCCCTTCGCCATGCCGCCGCTGGCCCGCGGCATCCTCGGGCTCGTTCGCCCCGACATCGTTGCCGACGCGACCATCTCGCCCAACTCGCTCTTCATGGCGGGATGGGTCGGGCTGCTTGTGACGGGGCTCAACATGATCCCGATCAGTCAGCTCGACGGCGGCCACGTGAGCTACGCGATCTTCGGCCGGCGGGCCCACTGGATCGCGCGGAGTGTTTTGATCGCCTCAATCGCCGCGATCGTGATCCTCGGCCGCACGAACTGGATTGCGATGGTGGTGATCGTGACGCTTTTGGGCACGGATCATCCGCCGATTCGCAACGATGGCCGGCCGCTTGGACTGGCCCGCACGGTGCTCGGGATCCTCTCGTTTCTGATTCCGATCGTGACCTTCATGCCCGAGCCGCTGCTGCTGGAGTAGAGGGCAGGGCAGCCCGTCACCGCTGCATGAGCAGTATGGCCTTACGGGTCTTGGCGACCTCGTCGGCCAGCCTGGAGAGAAGATCGAGTTTGTTCCGGCTGTTGTCCGAAAGTGTGTTCCGATCGCGCTGGAATGTCTCGTCTTTGCCAACTCGAAATTCCACGTTGTCAGGCCAGATGCGCACCACCCGGGCCCTCCCGACGTCAAGCCGCCCCATCGTCCCCGTCCATTCCTCGCTATCCGACCGATCGAGAAATCGTTGGGCATCTTCGCCCATCACACCGGGCTTCTGCTTCTGCAGCCGGTCTGTTTCCGCGCGAAGCTTTTCGATGTTGTAGATCTTCGCTCCCGTCAGACTGATTCGGTCATTCTCGATCATCGGCAGAAGCGACGTTAGGCTGTCTTTGTCGAGAGCGCGGACGCCGTCGAGGAAGGCCATCGGCCCAGGGTAGTTGCAGAGGTCGGGAAGACAGCCCTGCGGAACGTTCTTGAGACCTCCGAACGAAATCATTTGTTTGCTCTGGCACAGAGCCTTGAACACCTCCGGGTTCATTGTCGAGAAGGCGACGAGATCGAGGTTCTTCAATCCCTGGGCGAGCCGCGTCGCCGTTGCCGCATCGAGTGGTATCTCCTCGTTGCCACCCCGTCTGGTTGCGTCCAACCGCAGCGTGCCCGGCGAACGAAGAAAGGCCTCGAAGACAGAGACTTCTGGCTCGCTGCTTCCGGCCTCGGATATGGGTGGAGCGCCGAGTTCGGGGGTCTCGGTATCCCGTAGCCCCTCTGAATCGGATCCAAATCTGGTGCGGTCCGCCGTGGCGGCCGCTGGTCTGGGCTGGAGCAGGCTCGCGAGGCGAGGCGGGCTGCTCGTCCGGCTTCGAAGCGTGAGCAAGTCCTCGGTGTGGCATTCCACCCTCCGCAAGCCGCGCAGCGTCAAAAATGGCCCGTTGTACGCAAGCAGTTCCCGAGCGCAATCAGGGGCGAGCGAAGACAGGCCATCGAGACTCATGCCCCCCCGCGTCAAAGCGAGCACGGCCAGCACCTCGGGAGTGAGGCGGCTCACGGCATTGAGAAGCAGGTGCTTCCGGCCGGAGGCGAGAATGTTTGC
>JBIIMX010000249.1:0-5182 GCA_044337765.1 Pirellulales bacterium
GGCGCGAAGGGGAGTCCGCTGCAGCTGGTGCTCAACAGCGTCTACCTTATCAGCAAGCCTATCGAGAACATTTCCTGGGATTTCTACCAGCAGTTCCTGCCTGCAGCCGAGCGGCCCGACGGAGTCGACGGCACATTTGCCGCCAGCACGAAGACCGCCGTTCCGATCTGCATGGGGGACTATTACCGCGGCTTCCGCGTGATCGGCACCAATACGTCCTACTTCGATCGGCTCACGGTGGGCAATGGACAGCCGTTTGCATTTGCAGCCGGCAGGAACTTCCGCCACGACGAATTCTTCGGTGGTGTCCTGGGAGCGACCGTCGCCGCCAATCTCGGTCTGCGTGTGGGCGATCCGTTTGCCCCCACGCACGGCGCCGACGACGGCAAGGTACACGACCCGTTTACGGTGATCGGCATTCTGGCCCGCACCGACACGCCCGTGGACCGGGGCGTGTACGTCAACATGGAGGGCTTTTATCTCCAGGACGGCCACGCCAAGCCGGTGGAGGGTGAGTCTGGACATGGCGTGGACCACGCGACCGATGCCGAGCCAACGGACGGCAGCACGCCCACGCCGCTGCCGTTTGCACAGCGCGAGGTGACCGCCTTGTTGCTCGATACGGCGTCCCTGCCGGGATTGCCGCCCGAGCTGACGGCCATGGGGCTGCGGACCGCGATCAACGAGGGCCGCGACGGACAGGCTGCCCTGCCGATCGCAGAGATCCGTCAGCTGCTCGATCTCTTCGTACGGCCGCTGGAACTCCTGCTGCTCCTGCTGACGGCACTGGTGGTGATTGTCTCGGCGATCGGGATTCTCGTCAGCATGGTGGGCTCGTCGCTGGAACGCAGCCGCGATGTCGCGATCATGCGGGCGCTGGGAGCTCGACGTTCGCACGTGCTGTGCGTCGTGCTCATCGAGGCGGTGCTCCTGGCCGTCGGCGGCGGACTGGCGGGCTGGATGCTCGGACACCTGCTCGTCGGAGCCATCGCCCCGCTGATCACGACCAACGCCGGCGTCTCGGCGAGCATCTTCTCCGCGGCGCCGGGGGCCGAACTGCTGCTCGTGCCGTTTCTGGTGGTGCTGGCCATCCTGGCGGCCCTCCTTCCGGCCATGGCCGCCTACCGCACCGACGTCGCAAAGTGGCTGTCATCCTGACGTCAGCCGCAGTTCGAGCGGGATCCCGCGGCTCGCGACAAGGGCCCCGTTCCCGGTCCCCCGGCTTACGCAGGGGGCTTTTCTGCGTTGACCGGCGAACAAGAGAAGCCCTGAGCGTGAGCGACGGGATCGCCCAGGACACGCGGCCCCCCACACCCCCCCCGGCAAGCCTCGCGGCAGACCGCCATGCCCCTCTCGGCCGCTTTGTGCATTAGAATGCGGCCATGAGAAACATGTGCTTCCGTCCGTGGATCGCGGTTCTGATCTGCATCGGTGTGTTGGCCGGGCAGGCCCGGCAGGTGCTGGCCTGCCCGTTCTGTTCAGCCGTTTCACTCACCTTTGCGCAAGAGATTGCACAGAGCCAGGCGGCCGCGATTGTCCGGCTCACTGAGCCGCCGCCGGCGGCTGCCCTGTCACCCCGCGCCGAGGGGCCGCTGCCCAAGGGCGAGTTCACGGTCGTCGAGGTGCTCAAAGGCGCCGACCTCGTCGCAGAAGCTGGCCACGCCGGTGCCGACGGCACACCGATCGAAACGATCCTGCTGGAAGAGAAGCCCGTGGGCACGCTCTTCCTGCTGATGGGCATCGAGCCACCGAAGCTGGTCTGGTCGAGCCCGATCCCGGTGAGCGAGCGGGCGGTCGAGTACCTGCGGAAAATCTCCTCGCTCCCCGAGAAGGGACCCGACCGACTGGCATTCTTTCAACAACATCTGGAAGACCCAGACGAGACGCTGGCCCGTGATGCGTACGACGAGTTTGCCGTCGCACCCTATGCCGACGTCCGCGGTCTGGCCGACCGGATGGATCCGACACAACTCCTGACGTGGATCGAGAATCCAAAGGTGCAGGCCAACCGGCGACGGCTCTATGCGACGATGCTCGGCGTCTGCGGCACCAAGGCCGACGCCGGGCGTATCGCCGCGATCCTCGCCAACCAAAATCTCAGCCCGGAGCAGGCGGATGTCCGCAGCGGCCTGGATGCCTTGATCGCATGCTACGTGACGCTGCAAGGCCCCGAAGGGCTCGACCTGATCGACGACCTGTTCCTGGACCGTCGCGGCCGCGAGATTCCCTTCACGGAAACCTATGCCGCTGTGATGGCGCTGCGGTTTCTCGGCGAGGAGTCGCAGAGCGTGCCGCGGGACCGCGTCGTCCGGTCACTGCGACTTTTGCTGGCGGAGCCCAAGCTTGCGGATCTTGTGATCGCCGATCTGGCCCGCTGGCAGGACTGGTCGGTGATCGACCGTCTCGTGGAACTCTTTGAAAAGGCCGAGGCCGACAACATCTTCGTCCGAGAACCGATCGTGAACTACCTGCGGGCCTGTCCGCTGCCGCAGGCGGCCGACGCCATCGTGAGGCTCGAGAAGATCGATCCGGAGGCGGTTCGCCGCGCCGCCGCACTGGCGGCTTTTGCCGGCGCCGTCGCCGCGAAGCCTGGCAGCACCGCTCCCTCCCAGAACCCAGACCAAAACGCAGGCCAAAACCCAGACCAGACCGCAGGCCAGACTCCCACGCAGACGGCCGGCGTTGCCCAAAACAACGGCCAGCGCGGTGAAGAAGACGGCGATCCGGGTGATCCCAGCAATGCGGTCAGCCCGAACAACCCGAGTCTGGCGAGGTCGCCATCCGCCGCCTCCGCAGGCAGCTCCATGCCCGGCCCAACAGCATCACCGTCGGCCGAGGAGATGTCGGCTCTCGCAGCCCGCATCCCCGCCGTGCTCGCCGACGAAGAAGCCACCGATGACGCTCCGGGCATCGATCCCTCGAGGCCCCAAGCCTCCGGCCCCACCGTCTCCGGCGACACCGCTCGCCAGTCAGCCAACGGCAGCTCCAAGAGTTTGAAATGGGCCCTGTGGGCGGCGATCGTCCTTTTGGTCGCCCTCTTCTCGCGGTCGAGGCTGCGAGCCGGCGGAGCAGGGCCCGTCGTTCGCTAACAACTCCCATCCCATGCAAGCAGGTCTCTTCGATACCGTCGGACAGGAACCGCTCGACCAGATCGATGGTCAGGACGCGGAAGGTCGTTACCGTGCCATTGCCGGCACGGCGATCGCCGCCGCAGTCACTGCCGCCCTGTCGCCGCTGGCGTTTCTGGATTGGTCGCTGCTGGTCGTGCCGATCCTGGGCGTCGTGCTCGGAGCCCTGGCCTACCGCACGATTTCCCGGCGGCCCGACGAGTTCACCGGGCGGCCGCTGGCCATCGGCGCGGTTGTGCTGGCGGCGGTATCACTCGTCGCCGCGCTCGTCACGCTGACACGCGCCTACGCCGCCGAACTGCCAGAGGGATACGAACGGCTCACATACGGAATGCTCCAGCCGCTCGATGGCGATCCGCCCGGCACGGTGCCCGACACCGCTCGCAGTGCCGACGGACGCAATGTTCTGCTCAAGGGATACATGTATCCGGGCAAACAGCAACGCGGGATTACGCAGTTCCTGCTCGTCCGTGATCAGGGCGACTGCTGCTTCGGCGGCAATCCCAAGATCACCGATCGGGTGCTCGTGGAGCTGAAGGACCCCGTCCATCCCGCCGGAATCGATTTCTCACCCCGGCTCACGAAGATCGCCGGCAGGTTCGTCATCCGTCCCATGGGAGCACCCGGCCTCGATGGCGGCGTGCTCTACCACCTCGAGGATGCCTTTGCGAGATAGCCTCGCCGTTTCGACTGCCCCGCGTCGTTGGTGCCTTTGCCGTGCCGTTATGGCTTGCTGCCTGCTCGGCTGTGGAGCACCGACCGAGGTGCGTCCATCGCCGGGCGGCGGACCGGCAGCCCCGCCGGCCGGCGATACGCCCACGTTGACGCCTACCGTCCAACCGGCAAGGAGTCGTCCGGCCACTCCGCGCGACATCTCGTTCGACGACATCAAGCTCGACATGCAGAAGGGCGATCCGTTCTCCCGCGACCTGTTGCCCGCCCGGGTGACGGCCCTGGAGAGCACGCCGATCCGCATCCGCGGCTATATCCTGCCGAGTTTCCAGCAGACCGGCCTGACCCAGTTCGTGCTCGTCCGCGACAATCTGGAGTGCTGCTTCGGCCCCGGCGCCCTGCTCCACGACTGCGTCGTGGTGCGGATGATCCCCGGGAAAACAGCCGCGTTCTCGATCCGGCCGGTGGCCGTGACCGGCACGTTCCGTGTCGAGGAACTCCGCGGTCCCGACGGCAAGCATCTCGCCATCTACGCGCTCGACGGCGAAGACGTGCAGTGACTGCCGGCCGTTGGTACTATCGCGGCAGGGTCCGCCGCGGGCGACTGCCGTCGGTGTGCCCTCTTTTTCCGTCGCAACCGCACGCGGGCGATCGACCACGAACACAAACATGAGCACCGACTTTTTTTGGATTTACGAGATCCCGCCGACACGGCTGGCACTGCTGTCGATCGCAGTGTTCGTCGGCTTCTACTGGGCGGGGCTGATCCTGGTCCGGCCGATCCTGCGGCAGCTCGTCAAGAACACCCGCGGGGCCAACGACATCGTCGGCTACATCCTTTCCTGTTTCTGTGTCTTCTACGGGCTGTTGCTCGGCCTCATCGCCGTCACCGCCTACCAGAACGTCTCCGAGGCCGGGTCGAACGTCACCCGTGAGGCCGCGGCCCTCTCGGCCCTCTACGAGGACGTCTCCCGCTATCCGGAGCCCCACGGGCAAAACCTGCGGTGGCTGCTGCGGGACTACACGCGATACGTCATCAAGTACGCATGGCCGCTGCAGCAGCAGGGCATCGTCCCGGAAGAAGGGACCATCCGCGCCGAGGCCTTCCACGACAGACTTCTCGATTTCGAGCCCCGCACGCCTGCCCAGGAAATTCTTCACGCCGAGGCCTTGCGCCAGTTCAACCACTTCCTCGAGTGCCGCCGGATGCGGCTGTTTTCGGTGAAGTCGGCCCTGCCTGCGTCGATGTGGTTCGTGATGATTCTGGGGGCGGTTCTCACCATCGCGATGTGCTGGCTGTTCGACATGACCTTTGTCACGCATCTCGTACTCGGCGGCATCCTCGCCGCATACCTGGGTACGATGATGTATCTGATCATCGA
>JBIIMX010000250.1:0-5177 GCA_044337765.1 Pirellulales bacterium
CGGTCCGAGGCAGAGCCGCTCACGGGGTGAACCGTCGGCGAGATCGAAGGCGGACAATTTCCCCAATTCGTCGATGAGCCACACCCGGCCACCGCCGATCGCGAGGATTGTGCCGGTCAGGCAGGTGTGCCAGAGCTCGCTCCCTGTCTCTGCCGAATAGGCCGCTATTCCCAGGTCGCCGAGCGACACAACGACCGTGTCGCCCGAGAGGAATGGACCCGAAACGGCAGGGCCTGGCAGCACGGTATGCCAGGCCGTTTGCAATTCCTTGTTGGAACCTGGCAGATCGACACGCGCCAGATCGCCTGCCGTCGTGGTGGCGAAAATGCTGCGATCTCTGACCACCGGCGGCCCCGCCGGCGGATTCTCAAGCGAGAATTCAAGCCGGCGCCAATCGAGTTCGGTCGGCTGAAGGCAGACAAGCAGCCCATCGGAGGTGCACCACAGCACGCCTTCTGCCAGTGCGATCGGCGCGAAGAGGACGTTTTCGCTGCCGCCGGCATGGATGGCGACGGGCGCGAGGCTCTCCTTGCGTTGCTTCTTCGCTTTCGCCTTCTTCACGGATTTTTTGCCGGTCTTCGCTGTCGGGCTGTCCGACGGGGTGCGCAACGGTTGCACGGCGAAGCGGTTGATCGTCCCAGCCGAACTGGGCACGTAGACCCAGTTGCCGATTACGGCTGCGCCGCCGGAAACGCTCTGGCTGAGAGGCTCATGCCAGCGGGCATGGCCGGTCGATCGTTCCAGGCCGGCCAGACTACGTCCATGGGGTACGACGACCAGGTCGGGGCCAATGCCGGCCCGGTTGATCGGGCCGCCGCTCGCAGCACTGCGCTGCGACCAGAGCAAGGAACCGGGCCGCGGAGTCCCAGGGGACGGCAGACCATCGTTTCTCGGGGCGTCTTGCACGGCGTGGACGGTGCCATCCGTGGTCTGGGCTACGACGAGCCCATCTCCCACGACCACCTGATCCAGGCTGTAGCCGCTGGCAATGGAGGGCAGTTGGAGAATCCACTCCCGCTTGAGCCCCGCGCTGTCGGCCGTAAATTCGTCGGCGGCCGTGCCGGCAAGGCATGTCTGCGCCACGGCCCGTACAGGGGCCACCGCCGACATGGCAATGCCCAGGAGCAGGATCAGTGTGGCTGTGGCATGAATCCTGGCGACCATGTCTGAGGCCTGCAAATCGGGGGAATGGCTGCTTGGAACGCGGGCCCGGACTCCCGCCATTCAAGATTACCCCACGAAATCATGGCCGGCGAAAATGCTAAACTGCGGGCTTGCCGGTGCTTCCCCTGAGGGGCCCGTACCACCTCCGGCCGATCGGAAAACAACGAGGCAATGTGACGATGCGGCAGGACTTTCCCACCGATCCCCGAAGCCAGCCGCAGGCAGATCCGCAACGCAGCCGGCCGAGCGATCCCGCGGCGGTCGTGTTGGGTTATCTGAATTTCTCCTCCGGGGCCTTCGATCCGGCCGTCTGGCGGGCGATGAACAGCCTGTTTGAGAAGGTCGAGCCAGCCGACGGTGACGACACCGCCGCTGACACGATCGTGGAGCGTCCCGGTGCCGCAGCCGCGGTGGCCGCCCTCCTTGCCGCGCGGCTGGAGACGCTCGCCGCGGCCGAGCCGGCATTCCGGGATGTGGCCCAGGCAAAAGCGGTGCTCGATCTTCTCTTTTCACGTTTGCTGCCGGCCTACCGAACGTTCCACGGAGATCTGCTCGAACATCAGCCGCCCGGCGGCTTGGAACGCCCATTCTTTCTGATGGCGGCGGCCCAGGCCATCGTGGCGAGCGATCCGATGGGCGACGATCCCGAGCGGGTGCTCAAGGAGGCCATCGATCGGCTCAACGATTATGTCGGCTGGCGGCCGGTGGCTGTGCTGGAGAACGGCCGGCTGTCCGAGCCGTATCCACACGAGCGGGTCCGGCCGATACCGCTCTTCATCGGTGGCGCGGGTGCCGCGCACGGCCGCTACCGCCGGCTCGTGGAGGATGCCGTGGCGATCCTCGAGCAGGCGCCAGAGCAACTCCTGCGGCAGGCTGACTTCGATCTTGCACTGCTGGAGGAGCTGGCCTTCGATCCCCGAGCGTTCGACTTTCTGCATCCTGCGGCCAGCCGTCCCAACTATCTCTTCGGCCTGTGGGATCCCGCCCGGATTGATGGTCGGGGTTGTTATCGGCGAATGGTCGTTCAGCAGGCCACGCTCGACGGCATCCTGTCGTGGGCCGAGGCGGCGGTCGAATCGCCCGCCGACCGTGAGCCCGTGCGGCAGATGCAGCTGCGACGCGAGTCGGCGGCGGTGTTGGCGGGCGTGATCCTCATGGCCTCGGGGCTTTCCGGGCATGGACCGGGAGCGGTCTCCGCGAGCCTGCCGTTGGCCGACCTGCTTCCGCGGATCGCCGGCTACCGGGATGCGTTTTACCGGTGGCTGATGACGCAGCTCCCGCCGGAGCATCGGAGTCTTCTGGACGACGAAACCCGCCGCCTGCGACAGCCCTTCGGCGGTGTGCGCCGGCACATCAACAGCCTTTTGGCCGGTCGCAGGGCGCGGCAGGTGGAAAGCGTGGCGTTGGCGGCCGTGCTTGCGCGACTCGGCCGGGCGGATGGTGCAGAGCGGATGGCCGGCATGGTGCCCGCCGCATCGGCCCGCATGGCGGCGCGCATCACCAGCCGCATCGTTTCAGCGCAGCAGTCGTTGCGACAGGCGGCTGCCGGCGAAGAGGACATCTGCAACAGAGAGAGCATTGCCGCACTCGATCAGCTCGATGCCGCCACAGCATTGCTCATGCGGGCGGTGGCCTGCGGTGCGGTGGTCGACCCCTGGAACATCCTCGGCCTCGGCGGACAGTTTCCACTCCACGAACCAGGCGGCGAGAGCCTGACCGATCCGCGTGTCGACGATCTCGTGGGCATCACGGAATCGATCCTTGACGGGTACGCCGCGGTGTGGCGTCAAGCCGCGCTCGACGGTCCGCCGGCCGCAGCCGAACGGGCGGCGTCTGCGGTCGAGGCGCTCGGCGGCTGGTGGGATCGTTTCGCGACGACGACGGTGTCGGGCGTGCCGCATCTCTCCGGCCGCGAGGTGCACGACTCCGCCCGCGAGGTGATCGCGGCGCTTGCCCGGCGCCGCGAGACCGCGCCCATGCCTCCACCGCCCGGGTTCTGGCGGCAGGAGGTGGCCCTGTTCTCCTCGCCTGAGACGCATGCGCAGGCCACCGATTGCCTGCTGCTCGAGGGGGATCTCGATGGGGCGATGGGGCTGCTCGTGCATTGGGCGTCGTTGCTCGAGGGGCCGGCGATCGAGCGTTCCGGCAGTGTGTGGCTTGGGGAGGCCATGCGGTGGATGACCCGTGCCTGCGCCGATCGCTCGGAGGCCGGTCGGTCGAGGGTTCGCCGCTTCATTGAACTGATCGAGGCCAACACCAGTGGCGTGGCTGACGTGATCGAGGCGGCGGCGAGCGGTCGCGAGCCGGGGGACGGCAGACGGGGAGTGCGGGAAGGCACTGGATCGGATGAAGTGGGCGACGATGAGTTTGAATTGGGAGATGGTGAGGAGAGCGTCGCCTCGGCATATGAATCGATGGTCTGGCGGGATTCGACCGACGACGGCGTCGATGGCGGCATGCTCGACATGGAAGGGAGCGGCGGCTCCACGCTCGCGGGTGTTGCGGCAGTCGAGGCCGCCGCCGATTTTCTGACCGGCGTGTTCAAGCTGCTCGCGGATGCCGCGGTGGCTTGGGGTACGACCGATGCTGCCCTGGGCACGAGCCCGTCGCAGTCCGAGATCGATTCCGTCTCCGGATGGCGGCATACGGTGCGGCGGCTGCGTCGCACGCTCGTCCGTGCGGCCGCCACTGTGGCCGGCCGCGATGTCGCGCCGTCGCCGGGGATGTCGACCGGCGAATTCGACAAACTCCGCTGGCAACGCGATGCCGCCGCCGAGCAGTTGATCGAAGCCGCCGTGCAGGCGAGCGAAACGCTCTGGATGCTGTCGGCGCGGCTCCACGGGGCCCGAATGCGGCGGAAGAAGAAGCCGACGTCCCGGCGTCGGCGGGCGGGCAAGGGATCCATCGGCCGGCTCTTTGCATCGGTGCTCGCGGGCGATGCGGAGGAGACACGGAAACAGCTGGCCCTCGTGCAGAGCAGACTCGTCGGGCAGATGGTGCTCTATGTGCCGCTCTCGCGAGGCGGGGATCCCCAGCGGATTGTGCTCGCACGCAGTCGGGAGCGGCTGCTGACGCGGCTCGTGGCCTGCCTGCCGCGTGTGGGGCTCGTGGCGGAAACGGCGGAACTGGTGCACCTCGCCAAGTCGCTCGAGAGCCGGCGGCCGCGAGGCGCGGCCAGCGTGAGCGAGTTTGACCGTGTGTTCGAGGCCGCGACGAAGGCGCTCGTGGAGCGGATCGTCGAAACAGCGACGGCCGCAGAGCCGGATGGAGCGAAACTGGAGCCGGAAGCTGTCACGCAGCGGATTCTCGACGGACTGTCTCTGCTCGTGCCACGCCTGCTCGACACCTGGACGGCCCACGCCCGGCAGTTGCGGCTTTCGGTGCTGGAGCGGGTGCGGGACGACGGGGCGTTTGCACCGATCCAGGAGTTTGTCGAACGGTATGGTGCAGGTCTCTTCACGCAACAGCTGCTCTCGCCGCCGTCGCTCCGGGGCATCCTGCGCGGCGGCGTGCGGAAGTTTCTCGAACAGCTTCTGGAACGCGCGGCGGGAGAGCCGGACGAGATCGAACTTTCCGACGCCCCGGCGACGCAGCGACGTCCCACGCAGCTGCTCGAGGATCTTGCCAGCGGCGCCCTGCCGATCAAGCAGGCAGCCGTCCGCCTGCGGCTGGTGCTCGAGAGCGTGGCGGAAAACCACGCCGAGTACCGGGACTGGAACTCCACGACCACGCAGTCTGACCGTGGTGAATGCCTGCACGTGCTGCTCGACATCCTCAGGATCAAGGCGGAGCATGAGCGCATCGCGTGGACATTGCGGCCGGTGAACATGGCGCACCGAGTGCTGGCGCGGCGGTCTGCGATCGAGGCGGCCAAGGCCTGGCGGGCACGCATGCGGGACGAGACCAGCGCAACGGCTGAGAGCCTCGCGGAGCGGCTCACGCAACTGGAAGCCCACTGGGGCGTGCGGCTGGCAAGCGTATCGGATCGGGTGCGGCGACCGTTTACCATGCCG
>JBIIMX010000251.1:0-5172 GCA_044337765.1 Pirellulales bacterium
GGGCGTGAGGTCGGCAGGACTTTGAACCGGGAGAAACCTGCCGGACCGCCGATCGATCGGCAGCTTCCAGCCGGTCGTCGCACCCTCGAGGAACCGGCGGAGCCGAAACCAGCGGGGCGGGAGATGGTTGAGATCGACCACCGGCCGGCCGGTCAGCCAGCGACGTCCGAGCGTCGCCAGCGGAGCGAGGCCCCCGATTCCTGCCAGACGGATCATCTTTGCATTGACGGCGCCGATTCCCCGCATGTATGCGGCGACGAGTGAGCGGGTCGCCTGCCAGTCGCGAAAGCCAAAGTGGACAACCTCCGCGTCGAGAGTTTCCGCCACGGCGAACCCCGCTTGCAGCAGCCGCATCACGAAGTCAGTGTCGTCGGCGGACTCGAGTTGCGCCCCCGGCCCAAGCCAGTCATCGAATCCATCGAGCTGCCGCCAGGCATCGACGCGGACGGCCATGCAGGCGCCAATGCCCTCGGCCCGGGGCTTGTTCGCGAGCCCCCGCAGGACGACAGCCTCGCGGACCTCGTAGGCGGGGATAATGCCTGTCGTGCGGTCATAGGGGGCCGCGCGGACGGTGCCGAAAACCGCGGCGACATCAGCGGCACTGGCGAATGCCGTATCAAAACCGCTCAGCCACGACGGCTCCGCGACGCAGTCGTCGTCGGTGTAGGCGACGATCGTCGCTCCGGCCGCCGCGGCTGCCGCCGTACCGACGTTGCGGCCGCGGGAGAGCCCAACGGCCCCATGACGAATCCGGACGAACCGCGGCAGCCCGTCGAACTCGGCCAGTGGATCGGCCGTGTGGGTGTCAGCCTGATCGACGACGATGACACGCGAGGCCTCCGGACGCGACGCGAGCGCAGAGCGGACCGTATCCGCGACGGACGGAGGCCGGTGGCGAGTGCAGATGACTACCGCGAAGTGCGGCAGAATGTCGGGCGTCACCGATTCGGAGTCCATGGAGGTGAGTGTACCCTTTGCCGATCAGCCCGTGGCGAGCGTTGCCGAGGCCTCCATAATGTGCTGGGATCGCCCACCCTCGCAGAGTACGTCATATCGTTCCACTGGACAGCCAGGAAGCAGGACATCAGATAGCCAAACACGCGGACCTCATGTACGACGTCGGTTTTCACCGCGGTGAGGACACCGCCTTCTATCTGAAAAAGGGCTTCTGTGTGGTCGCCTTCGAGGCGCATCCGCGGCTGGCCGAGAAGGGCCGTGCGATGTTTGCCGATCGTCGCATGCCGTGCGTGCGCCTGCTTATCACCCGGCTCCCGTGAGCCGCCGAACCATCCCATAGAGCCGCGACTTCGCCGTGATCCATGGGAAATCAATGTTGAGCAGTCCCACCTCGTGCGGGGCTATTTTCCTCACGAACTGCACGAGTTCGTGCGATGCGGGGCGGCAGTGAACCCGACCGGCACTCGCTGGATTCAGCAGAGTTCGCTCCCCCTGGCATGCCCAGGTGGTGTAGTACTCGACATCCCCGATTCGTGGCCGCCAGGCACCGGTTTCGGCGAACGGCTGATGGATGCCGTCGACGTTCCTGTCGCGGATGATCGGCAGGAGTCGCGTGTCGAACGCCGGCGTGCTCACGAAGTAAGCTGCGCAGATGTGCTGGGTAGGGCGGTACACGCCCGCGTTTTTACCCGAGAGCAGGTTGCCCCACCGGCCGCAGTCGCGGTCGAGCACGATCGCGTCATCCTCCATCCAGAGATGGAAATCCGCCTGCTCCCGCAGGGCGATCTCCATGCCAATCCGGTACGACGGAAGCATTTGGGGATACCGCTGATCGAGCGGCTCGTCGTGACGCACAATCGTGGCTCCGGCATACCGACCCTCGTCGGTCCATTTGGCGACGAGATCCTGCTTCGCTTCGGAATAGACCTTGGAGCTCGTGTGAACACTCCCCTTTGCCAGGCCCGTGTCCTGGATGATCCAGACGTCGAACGCCCCTGGGAAGGCCGCTTTCATCACCGGATAGCAGTGACGCATGAAGAGATAGGGCAGCACGGCCCTGCGGTATTGGAAGATCGTGACGACGGCTTTCATCGGTCGGGCGCTCGCGAGGCGGGGAACGGAACAAGACGGTACGATGCTACACTCTCGGCGTGTCACCACAACAAACCCAGGACACCACCGCGACGTGACCGAATCCCGCAGCCTCATCGAGCCCCGGACCCTCAAGGGCTTTCGCGACCACCTGCCTGCACAGGCGTTGGCCCGCGAGAAAATTCTCGACATCGCCCGCCGCGTCTACCGCTCCTACGGCTTCGCGCCGATCGACACGCCGGCGCTCGAATACCTCGAGATCCTCACCGGCAAGGGGAGCGACGAGACCGACAAGCAGCTCTACCGCTTCAAGGACCATGGCGGCCGCGATGTCGGCCTGCGGTTCGACCTCACCGTGCCCTTCGCCCGGTTCTGCGCCCAGCACATCGGCGCACTCGGCACGCCCTTCAAGCGGTACCACATGGCGCCAGTGTGGCGCGGTGAAAATACCCAGCGAGGCCGGTACCGTGAGTTCATGCAGTGCGACTTCGACACGATCGGCACCACGAGCCCCGTGGCCGACCTGGAAACAGTGCTCGTCGTCCACGATTTGCTCGCCGGGATCGGCATCGGCGGATTCACGATCCGTGTCAACGACCGCCGCGTGCTCTCCGGCATCCTGCACGAATGCGGCGTCGCCGATCGCTCGACCGACGTGCTGCGGTCGCTCGACAAACTCGGCAAGGCCACGCCTGAGACGGTGGCAGCCGAACTCGAGGCCCACGGTGTGTCGGCCGACGTGCGAGCAAAGCTGCTCGGCATGGCACAACTTGCCGGCGACCCGGCCACGGTCTTGTCCGCCCTCGACGTGCTCGTCGGCTCGTCGGAGACAGGGCGGTCGGGCGTGGCGGCCCTGCGAAGCCTGCTCGAGGGCGTGCGGCAGGCGGGCGTGCCCGAGGGGCGGGTGGTGATCGATCCGTCGATCGCCCGGGGGCTCGACTACTACACCGGGATCGTGCTCGAGAGCTTTCTCGACGATCTGCCGGCGCTCGGCAGCATCTGTTCCGGCGGCCGCTACGACAATCTCGCCGGGCTCTACACGAAGCAGTCGCTGCCTGGCGTGGGCGCGTCGCTCGGCATCGACCGGCTGCTCGCGGGTCTCGAAGAACTCGGCCGGCTCGACCTGAAGGAGACGCCCGCCGAGGTGTTTCTCGTGCATTTCGACGAAGCCCACCTGGCGGACTATCTCCGCATTGCAGCGCAGCTCAGGGCCGACGGCATGGCGGTGGAGTTTTTTCCCGAAGCCAAGCGGGTCGGTCAGCAGCTGAAGATGGCGGCCAAAAAGGGCTTCCCGGTGGCACTCGTGATCGGCAGCGACGAATTCGCCGCCGGCACCGCGCAGCTCAAGCGTCTTGCGGCGCAGTCTGCCAGCACGATCGACTGGCACGGAGATCTCCACCTGCTCTCCGACGCCGTCCATTCCCATCTCACGGCGATCAAGGCCGGCTGCTGACGTCACGCAGACGAGGCCAAGGCGATCGAGGGCGGACCTCCGGCCCTCACGCGTTGCCAAGCCGCTTTTCGATCGCCGCGATCGCGTCGGCCACGGCCCGCGCGGTGGCGGGGCGGTCGGCAGGATCGTGGGCGATCATCTGCATGACGAGGTGCGACACGTCCTCTGGCAGATCGGGGGCCACGCTGCGGAGCGGTATCGGCGAGCCGTGGGCGATCGACGCCAGCATCGCCATCATCGATGTGCCCGTGAAGGGAAGTCGATCAGCGAGAAGTTCGTAGAGCATCACGCCGAGCCCGAAGAGGTCGGCCCGGGCATCCACGGGGCTGTCACCCATCCGCTCGGGCGCCATATAGGCCGGCGTGCCGACCACCGCTCCGTCGACCGTCACATGGGCCGTCGGGGTATCGACGCCGATATCGCGAACAAGACCGAAATCGATGATCTTCACCTCACGCAGCGGCCCCTCGAGGATGATGTTCTCCGGCTTGATGTCACGGTGGATGAGGCCCCGCCGATGGGCCGCCGCCAGACCTTCGGCGATTTCGCGGCCGATCCGCAGCGCATCCGACAGCGGCACGCGGCCCACTGTGGCACGGTAGGCGGCAAGTGTCTCGCCGTGCAGGCACTGCATCACGATATAGGGAAGGCCGACCTGTTCATTTCCCTGACGATGCTCGCCCACCTGATGGATGGTGACCACATGGGGGTGCTCGACTGCGGCGGTCGCCCGGCTCTCGCGGATGAACCGCTGGCGGGACGCCGGATCGTTCGCCCGCGAAGGGTGCATCACCTTGATCGCCACCCGGCGATCGAGGCTTTCGTCCTCGGCGAGATAGACCTGTCCCATGGCTCCCCGACCAATTGTCGCGAGCACCTTGTAGCCGCCAATCGTCGTCGGCAGCATGCCATCGGCGTCGACGTCATCCACGAAGGCCGCGGTCGGCCCCGCGCCGGCCGCCAGGTCGGCCGCGGCACGCTCCACCGAAGGAGTGAAAACGAGCGTCTCGGTGAGAGGTGAACGCGGCTCGTGGGTGTCGGTCGCGACATGCTCGATCACGAACGAGCAGAAGGGATCTCCGCGAAGCAGGCAACTCGGCTCTTCGATGCGGATCGTCTCCCCGTAGTGTGCCGCGATGCCACGCATCAGTCCGATCGCCAGCGGGCAGAGCCGTCGGGCGGAATTGTAGACCAGATGCAGTTCATCGGGACTCTGCCGCACCGTCTCCAGCACCGGCGGTGTAGCGCCGGGGGTCGACTTGCGGACCATCGTGTGAATGATCGCCTCGGTATGCTCGATGAGGTCGAGCGTGCGCCACGCGGGATCGACGACCTGGCCCGCCACCTTCACCAGGTGCGGCGCGAGGAAATGGCCGAACTCTTCCAGGATGGAGGGCAGGGGACGGCCGGTCGTGTCGGCGATCGTCGACAGGATCGCGACCGCGTCGGCGTCGGGGTAGGTGCCGGACGGCAGGAACCGGCTGGCGGTCGTCGTCACGCTCGACCGGATTCCCTTCCACGAGGTACTGCCGGCCGCCGCGACATCGGCGAACTTCTGGAGGTAGAAAAAAATGAGCCCGTGCACGGATAAGGAGACTCCCCCGACGGTTGGAGAACCGTCAGTCAGTAGAGCCGCAGACCCTGTTCCTGTACAGAAGCAGCCCGTGTGC
>JBIIMX010000252.1:0-5162 GCA_044337765.1 Pirellulales bacterium
GCTGAAATCGCCAAGGGCCAAGGCGACTTCAACGTCAATGCCCAGCTCCAGAAGAAGGATTTCATGGACCGTGAGGCGAAGGTCTACCTGCAGGTCTACACCGAGGTGGAAAAGGCCGTCGCGCAGTTCGCCCGCGAGCATGGCATCGCCGTCGTGTTCCGGTTCGATGGCGATCCGGTCGACGGTGCCGATCGCAACCAGATCTTGAGGGGCATCACCAAGCCGATCGTCTACTACGAGTCTGGCAACGACATCACCCCCGATATTCTCAAGATGCTCAATGGTGCCGCAGTCGCCGATCAGTCGGGCCGCCCCGGTGCCATGCCACCGCGCCGTTGACGTGCTCTTCAGTGTCGAGTCTTTCAGCCAGGACGTGGCTGCGGGCAGGCAGCCAACGGGGTTCTCATGCACCACTCCACACGACTGCGGTCGCAGCGCACGCTCCGGAGACCGGTATCCATCACGGGTGTCGGTTACTGGAGCGGGCGGGAGAACCGCGTCGAACTCGGCCCCGCGGCCGCCGGTGCAGGGGTCGTGTTCGTGCGGGCCGACCTTCCTGAGCCGGTCACGATACCCGCCGCCGTCGAACGTCGGGTGGAAGCGTCGAGTCGCACGAACCTCTGCGCGGGTGTCGCCCGCGTCGAGATGGTCGAGCATCTGCTGAGCGCCCTCGCCGGGCTCGACATCGACTGCTGCCTCGTCCGCGTGCACGGCGAGGAGATGCCCGGCCTCGACGGCTCGTCGCGGGCGTTCGTCGAGGCGATTGATGCCGCGGGTGTCGAGGAACTCGCTGTCGCCATCGACCCGATCGTGGTCGATTCCGTGGTGCGTATCGGCGACGACGTCTCCTGGATCGAGGCTTCGCCTCCCCGGTTTCCCGGGCTTTCGGTCGACTACGAACTCGATTACGGTGCCGGACCGATCGGCAGGCAGATGCTTTCGCTGAGTCTGACCCCCGAGGCGTATCGCACGGGGCTCGCCGCCGCCCGCACCTTTCTCCCGGCCGAGGATGCCGAAAGGCTCAGGGCGGAGGGCCGTGGGCTGTTGGCCACGACAAGCGATCTGCTGGTTTTCGGCCCGGATGGGCCGATCGGCAACGCGCTCCGCTGGCCCGACGAATGCGTGCGGCACAAGGTGCTCGATCTGGTGGGCGACCTGTCGCTCGCCGGTCGGCCGATCCACGCCCATGTGCGCGCCTGCCGCAGCGGTCACAGGCTCAACGGGGCCCTCGCGGCCCGCCTCGCCGCCCTCCATTCTCAGGCGGCCTTCGTCTGACCCACCCCATTGCTTCCGCGGAACCACGCTGCATGGACGACTTTCAACCCACCGTGCCGATGCGGGGCGACACGCCGGCAGGCGGGCTCGTGCTCCGGGGTCGGCCGGCGTCGGTGCATCCGTCGGCGATCGTCGAGCCGGGAGCGCAGCTCGGTGAGGACGTGACCATCGGCCCCTTCTGCTGGGTCTCCGCCGGCGCCGTGATCGGCCGGGGAACGGTCCTCGAAAACCACGTCACCATCATGGGCGACGTCCATGTCGGCTCACAGAATCATATCTTCCCCAACGCCGTCATCGGAGGGGAACCACAGGATGTGAGCTACCGCGGCACACGGACGCGGGTCGACATCGGCGACGGCAACATCATCCGCGAGGGCGTCACGATCAATCGCGCCACGGAGAAGGAAGAGGGCGTGACCTCGATCGGCAACGGTAATTTTCTGATGGCCTGCAGCCACGTGGCGCACGATTGCCGTATCGGCGATCACTGCACCTTGGCCAACGGGACGCTGCTGGGCGGGCATGTTCGCGTGCACTCCCGCGCGTCGCTGTCCGGAGCGGTCGCCGTCCATCACTGGGCAACGATCGGTGCATGGTCTTTCGTGGCAGGTCTCTCGCGCGTGCTCCATGACGTGCCTCCGTTCATGCTCTGCGAAGGGCTGCCCGCCCGGCCGCGTTGCATCAACGTGGTGGCGCTCAGGCGGGGCGGCTTCTCCGGCGAGGCGATCGAGGCGGTGTCCGAGGCCCACCGACTGCTCTTTCGGGCGAAGGTGGGGCTGGAGCCCTCCCGAGAGATCCTCAGGTCGCAGGGAATGCTGCTCCCGGACGTTTTGCATCTGCTCGATTTTCTGACCAGTCAACAGGAAGGGCGGCACGGACGCGCCCGCGAACGAAGGAGGGCGGCATGAATCGCTTGAAGGTGGCGGTGATCGGGTGCGGACATCTGGGAACGATTCATGCCCGACTGCTCGCTGCGCGGGCCGATGCCGAACTCGTTGCCGTGGTCGATCCCGTGCCCGAGTCCCGGCAACGCGTCGCCGGGACCCATGGCTGTGCGGCGCTCGCCGAACCGCAGGAACTCGTCGGCCTTGCCGACGCCGTCGTGGTCGCGGCTCCCACCTGCCTGCACGCCGCCGTGTCGCTGCCGCTGCTCGCTCAAGGCCTCGATCTCCTGATCGAGAAGCCGATCGCCGCAGATCTGCGCGAGGCGAATGCGATCGTTGCAGCCGCCGAGCGTCATGGCCGAATCGTCGCCGTGGGGCACGTCGAGCGGTTCAATCCCGCCTGGAAGATGGCCGCCGAAAGGTGTGGTCGCGTCGTCGCGGTCGAATCGACGCGGCTCGCGCCATTCACCTTCCGCTCACTCGATGTGGGTGTCGTGCTCGATCTCATGATCCACGACATCGATCTCGTGCTGTCGCTCACTCCCGGCACGCTCACGCGCGTCGAGTCGCAAGGGCTGGTGGCGACGGGTGGACACGAGGATGCCGTGCGGGCCCGGCTCGCCTTCTCATCCGGGCTGGTAGCCGATCTCTCCGCCTCGCGAATCCATCCGACGCTCAGTCGCCGCGTGTCGCTGTGGGGCACGCAGGGAGTGGTGGCCGCCGACTTCAACGCGAAGACGGTCGAAGTCGTGGCGCCGTCCCTCGCGGTGCAGCAAGGCACATTCAGCGCCAGTGCCGTGCCGCCCGTTGATCGTGTGCTGCTCAAGGACAGGTTCTTCACCGATATCCTGCCCCGGGAGACACTGACCGTGCCCGAGGCGAACGCGATCGTTTGCGAGCATGACAACTTCCTCGACTCCGTGCGGTCACGCCGGCCGGCCCTCGTGCCGGCGGCTGCCGGCGGTCTGGCGCTCGAAATCGCCATGCGGGTGCTCGACGGTCTGGAGTGCACGCGGCTGGGCGCGGATGAGCCGCTCACGACGTCACGATCCCGAGCCGCGGCCTGATCGGGTTCCCCGGCGCACTCCCCCAGCCTTCTCCAGTCGCCACGATCGGCAGGCGGGCCGGGCCGGGCGGGGTGAAAAAATCCTCCGAGGCGTGCCGAAGGCACCGGACGCACGGGCTGCAACGTCGGGCGGCATGTGATCAAGATGCCCTGCGTGGACGCCGAAGAGAATCCTGTGGGGGGCTTAGGGTCTCCTCCGAGATTTTCGATCCGCAGGGGGCATCCATGGCAGTCTACGACCGCATCTCGCCGCTGGAGGACCAGGTCCGCCCCGGCAGCGACCCTATCCGCTTTCTGCCCGCCGCAAGCATCGTGGTGGCGGCATTCTCGTTCATGCTCACGACGGTTGTGTGGAGGCTCGTGCACCAGACCAGTGCCGTCGAGGCCGCCGTGCAGGAGAGCATCGTCGGCATCAATCGTTTCAGTGCCGCCAACCGCGAGGAACTCGCGCGGCTCCACGAGGATCTTGCGCGACAGGCGACCACCGCCGCTGCATTGCAGGCGAGGCTCACACGAGTCGAGTCGTCCGGATCCGCCACCCTGGAGCGGGTGCAGACGCTCGGGACCGAGATGACCAGGCAGTGGGCGGTCGCCGACCAGGTCCGACAAGAGCTGTGCCGCTCCACGGCGGCCATCTCCCAGACACGGCAGGAGATTCTGGAACGGCTGGCAGTGCACACCGACCGCAACGCCACTGCCCGCGACGCGATGATCCGGCACGTGAACGACGCGATCACTCAGATGGAACAGGCACTGCTCGCCCAAGCGGCGGATTTCCAGCAGCAAAAACAGCAGTTCGACGCCTCCGTCGAACGCGATCGGGCGACCCGACGTGCGATGCTCAGCGAAGCCACGCAGGCATTCGCGGTGCAGGTCGATGGACTGCGGGAGATCCTCGACGGGTTGCGGATCGAGGCCGCGGCCGTCGACGGGACCCTGCCGCCGGAGGCGGTGAAATCGGCGGTGGATGCGTCCAGTGACGACGCGAATGACGCGGAGTCGCCGGAACAGGCCGCCGGCCAGCCCGCCACGGCAGCGGTCGAAAGGGAGGGCGTGCTCGAGTAGGAAGGCGGCCGGCAGCGGGCTGGCGGAACGGATCGCTGCGGCCGAAAAAAGAGTGGCGGATAAACGTCGCCCGGCAGCGGAGGGCCTGAGCATGCAGCGAGCCACGTCGATTCTCCTGATACTGGCGGGCATTTCCTGCGGCCCGGCCGATATGCCGCTCTTCGCATCCGCGCCCCCGGTTGTCTTCGACAGCCTTGGCCTGGAGGACTTCGCGGGCGCTGGCTCGATCGCATCCGCGTTGCGGGGCCTTGAGAGCGACTCGTCTGCAGCCGCACCACCTCTGGGACTTCCGCTGGATATGCTCGTCCGGGGGCCGTCGGGGCGGGGCACTGGAAACGATTCACTGGCCGCCGAGTTGCGAAGCCGTATCGAGGGGATCAATCTCACCGCCGGCATGAGAGCCGATCCGGCTGTGATCCAGAACGGGCCGGCAACCTGGGTCGGCGGCCTCGGCGTCTCGACCGATCACGAACAGGGCCGTGAAGTGTTGGAACTGAAGACCTCGCTCGGACGGCGGCAGCAGGTTGGCATTCTGGGCGTGGAGGTGGGCCCACGGATCGAGCGGCGGCTCCGCGGAGGCACGGTCTTCTTTCTCGACGGCAAGGCCGAAGCCCAGGCCCGTCGATCAGCCGACACGGGGACGTGGATGTTGCCGGGGTTGACCGAACAGGGGGCCGGGGCCACGGGAATGGTGGGAGTGGCCGCGAGCACTGGCCTCGTGCGGTAGCGATTGACCCGTCTGGTTGGTGCCGCCGGGCCGGCAAAGCTTCCGTCGCTCGGAGATTCCGACTTGCTACCCCGAGCGGCATGGCACGCACAACAAGTCGGACATCCTCCTCGTCTCCTCCAGCTTCGCCGATCCCGGCTCGCCC
>JBIIMX010000253.1:0-5160 GCA_044337765.1 Pirellulales bacterium
CGTCGTCTCCACGCACCATGAATCGATCAGCGGTTCAGCCGAGACGCACGCAGGCTGTATCAGGGCGGTTGAGTCGCTTGGCGGACATGTGCTCGTACAGCATGACGTTTTCGAGTCGTACAGCGGCGATGGACTGATCGTGGCCAGTTTCGAGCCGGCGGATCGGTCGATCGTGCTGCCGTCCATCAGCCGAAACGTCAGCAAGCCGTGTCTTTTTCCACCCACTTCCCGGCTGCCCGTGGCCGAGGCGGTGGTGTTGCCGGCTGTGCTTCAGCCGCTGTCGCAGGGCTGGCTGGGGCGTCAGGTTGCAAAAATCGGCAGGTCTTGTCGGAAGCGGCTCATGAGACGGGGCAATCGTCAGGTCGCATGATTCCATCTCTATGATGGAAGGTCGATGGCCGCCTCATGCCTTGGGGAATACCACCAGCCCCCTGGCGGTGTTTTGGACTTTGCGGCCGTTGCCAAGCCACGTCGTGTAGCAGACGCCGGAGCCAGTGCAGTTGCCCAGCGCATTGACGCCGACCTGGTTGTACTGAACGATGTTGCCGAGCGCTGCGTTGTTTGCGACGCCGAACAGGAAGTTCGTGGCGTTGATGAGCACAGCGCCGGTCCTGCTCGCGGTGAGCGTGTTTTTGTAGAAGCCGCTGCCCACCAGATGTCCTGCCGCCCAGAGCCCGTTCCCGAGCGCCGCCGTCAGCGTGTTGCCCGTGCCGGCGGCTGAACCACCGACCGTGAGGCCGGTCGCATTCTCCAGCACCATGGCGTTGCCGCCGGCCGCACTGGCGGAGAAAATGTTGCCGGCGACGGTCGTGTGGTTCATCACGCCCGCGGCGTAGAGGCCGTGCACCGTGGAGGCGACGTAGTTGCCGGCGCCATTTCCCACGGTGGTGGCGGCACCACCCACGAAGAACGGCGTTGCTGAGGACGCTCCGGTTGTATTGATCATCTGAATCCCGGTCGTCTGTCCGGTTATGGCATTGCCTGAGATAACCGAACTGGAAAGGTTGCCCACCGCCCGCACGCCGGTGGTGCCGCCGACGATGGCATTGCCAGCGCCCGCGGCCGCTCCCCCAAGCGAAAGCCCTTGGGCGTCCTGCAACGACACGCCCAAAGGATTGGTGGTCAGCGAATTCCCCTGAAACGTGGTGCCCGTGAGGGTGCCGGTGGCGAACAGACCGGCTTCGGCGTTGCTGTTGATGGTGTTCTTGAAGGCGGTGGCCACGCCGCCGATCGCGAGGTTTTGGACGTTGGTCAGGGAGATGCCGGTCTTATTGGTGCTGATCGTGTTTCCCAGCACGGCGGTCGTTGAGTAGTCGCCCTTCGACGCTGCCAGCCCGCTGGCGGCATTGTCCGTGATGGTGTTCCCAAGGCTCGATGTGGTGCCGCCGAGTTGGAAGCCGGTGAGTTTTTCACCGAACGGGGCGAAGAAGTTGACGCCGTGGCGGCCGTTGGCGGTGATCGTATTGGCCCGCACGAAGGTGCTCGTATAGGTGCCGGCATTCACCTGCACGCCGTCGAGGCCATTGGAGGTGATGGTGTTGCCGGCGGCTGCGGTGCCGCCGCCTAGGAGCAGCCCTGAAAACGCCCCACCGCCTGCGAAGAGGTTGATGCTGACGCCGTTGTTCTGGTTGTACTGGATCGTGTTGCCCTGCACCGCGGTGTTGGTGTAGGAGCCCCCGAACACCCCGATGCCGTCGGCGGCATTCGAGGCAATCGTGTTGCCCTGCCCCGTGGTCGTGCCACCGACTGTAAGGTCTGTGAGCGACTGACCCGACGGGGACAACTGCACACCGTAGCCGCCATTCGACGTGATGGTGTTCCCTTGGATGACGGTGCCGCTGTACGAGCCCTGCGCTACCTTGACGCCGTTTTCCTCGTTGAAGCTGATGGTGTTGGCAGCGGCTGTCGAGGAACCGCCGATCACGAGCCCGCTCAAGGCCCCGCCTGAAGTCCCCAGCAGCACGCCGTTATTCGTGTTGCCTGTGATGGTGTTGCCTGTGACAACCGTGCCGGTGTGGGTGCCGGGCTGGAAGGACAGTCCGTCGCCGTTGTATGCGATCGTGTTGCCCGATCCCGCGGTGGTGCCGCCGATCGCGAGGCCGGTGACCCCGCCGGCCGCCAAGATGCCGCTCTGCGTGTTCAACGTGATCGTGTTGCCGACGATCTTCGTGCCGGAAAGGCTGCCGCCATCGAATACGATGCCGTTGGTGTTGTCGGTGATCGTGAGGCCGGAGATCAGGCTATTGGTGGAGTTGCCCAGAAATTTGAGGCCGTTGTCGAAGTGTGTGAGTGTCAGTTTCAGGGCGTTGAGCGACACATTGTTCGCTCCGGCGCCGATTGTGAGCCCATTGGCCGCCAGCGCCGACACTCCATCGAGGATGATGGCGGTCGTGGTGCCGCCGAAGGAGAACGTCGTGCCGGCGGGATTGGTGAGGGTCGGTAGGGCCGTCTTGAGGGCGATCGTGCCGGCTCCCAGATTATTGAAGACGATCGTATCGGCGACCCCGGCCTTGTTGACGAGGTCGATTGCGTCCCGCAGCGACCCTGTCCCGCCGTCATCAAGCGTTGTCACATTGACGGCCAACGGCTGCCGGGACTCGAGGGATTCGAAGCGGCTGAGTCCTTGCCGGCTCTGGCGGCGGGTGGCAGCTGTGCTCTTTTTGTTCGCGAAGGAGGGAACAAAACGGTTCGCGGAAGAGCGGGAAATGCCACGGAACAAGGTGGGGAAACGGGAACGGTCGAGGCTCATCAATGGCTCCGGACACGGTGGTCGATAGGGTTCAGATTGAGCGCCCACTGCTTGAACGCGCACTGCCAACCAGTCTGCCAACGGGTCGCGCTTCGGCGGCGAGATGGGCGAGCTGGGAGAAGTATAGCGGCCGACGATTTTACAGGAACACCCAATACGGGACCAACGAAATTTGCTTTCGCCACGGATCCCGATTGCGTTGCAGAACCAGTTCCCGGTGGAGCAGAGCATCGCTCCAGCTATCTACCTGGTTGCCTGGCCGTTTGTGCGGCCATGGGACGAGGCTGGTCAGGCTGCTGTCCGAAGAGCGGTTTCGCCGCGGACCATGAGGTGGACACCCTCCTCGTAGTACCAGCGGAAATGCCGGCGGACATCTTCCATCAGCGGTCCAGCCTCATCCACGTAGCGCTGGATGTTCCGGCCTTCCGATGGCGAGCGGTTGAGCGAGGGAAGCGGTCGGGCATGGCCAAGCCGATTGGCATCACAGAAGGCCTGAAGCGCCGGCTGCAGTGACTCAAAAGCGAGCAGGGTCGTGTTGTGCCAGAGGGGGCCGCCGACGTCGAAGAACTGTTCATAGGTGGCGATGCGACCGCCGATCACCGCGGCCGCAAGAAAATCCCGGAACGTATGGTGCTGCGTGCAGCCGATGAAGGCGTCGGTCGAGTTCGCGACAGCCGGTTCCCGTTTCCAGAACTCAAAGAGCGATACGAGCATCTCAAAAGGATCGCGGATGACGCCGACGATCTGCAGGGATGCGTGCAGCGGAGAAAACGGCTCGGCAAGCGTCGGCGAAAGCAGTTTCAGCGACCGATGGGTGAATCGTCCGAGCCGTCTCGGCAGATCGCGTGGACGCAAGAGCCTCAGGCTCAGGTTGACTGGATAGTGCGGGTTGTCCGTCACCAGCAATTCTGAATCCGGGAACGTTTCGAGAAACCACCGCTGCAGCGACGTTCCCGCTGTCTTCGGATAGTGCGCAAAGGCAATTTTGTGCGTGCGGCTGACGAGCATCGGCCTGCTCCCAAATGCCTATCGAGTGAGATTGCTAAAGCCGCTCGTCAGGGGGTGATAGTTCCCGGTGACTTGTAGCGACATTACCCTACGGAATCGACAGGTCTGTCCGTAGAGCTTGAGTATTCGTTCCAAACCGCAGGAGCGATCGGTCCGGCAGAACCGGAAAAGGAGATGCTTCACGCCCTCGTCTGCCCATCCTTCCCAGTATTGTGGGCAAGCATCCCGACTCTGCCGCCAGCGTTCAGTTTGCGGGGCCCAGAGGCCGATAACGCCACTGGAATCCGGTGCGTTTGCCGGAAGTCACAGTCTTCCTCTCCTGTCTGCGCGGTACTGCCAGCATGACCAACACTCGTTTGTTTTGCCGGGAACAAGCTCGGTCCGACCGGCCCCGCGTGGTCCTCGACCTCGAGAAACTCAGGCACGCCAACTGCGGGCTGGGACGATTCTGCAGGCATTTGGCCGAGAGCATTCTGGCACTCGGCGAGCAGTCGTTCGATCCGGTCTTTTTTCTGCCGCAGTCGCTTCCCCAGGAGACGGTTCGTCACTTCAGGGCCGAGGGCGTCGAGCAGATCGAGGTGAGCCCATGGCGGAAAGAGTCGTTCGCCAGCCTCTACCGGCCGCTGCTCGCCCCCTTTCAGCGGCGGCACCGCTATGACCTCTGGCACGTTACGAACCAGACGAGCAAATATCTGCCATTCGATCCCACCGTGCCCGTCGTCCTCACGATCCACGATTTGAACTTTCTCCACGACGACCGCCACAGGGAGCGGCCTGCGGCCGTGACCCGCAAGCTGGCCGACGTGCAGCGAAAAGTGGACCGGGCGACCGCCATCGTCACCGATTCCCGGTACGTGGCTGATGACGTCGCAGTGCACTTGCGGCTCGGTGGCAAGCCGGTGCACGTGGTGGCACCCGGACTTTCCGCTCCGCCTGTCGCCTCTGCGGTGGCCCCGGGATGGGCGCCCCGTGGCCGTTTTCTCCTCTCGCTTGGCAACTGCCTGCCCCACAAGAATTTTCATGCGCTCTTCGGGCTGATCGAAGAGCTCCCCGACTTCTCATTGGTCATCGCGGGCAAGCGGGAGACACCGTACGGCGAGCACCTCGGCCGCGAAGTGGCGGCTCGAAAACTCGGCGACCGCGTGATCCTCGCAGGACAGGTTTCCGACGGCGACAGGCAGTGGCTCTATGAGCACTGTGATGCGTTCGTGTTTCCGTCACTGACCGAGGGATTTGGTTTTCCGGTGCTCGAGGCAATGCAGTGCGGGAAGCCGGTATTCATGTCCCGGCGGACGAGTCTCCCTGAGCTTGGCGGCTCGCTGGGCTTCTACTGGGACTCCTTCGGGGCTGAGCATATGGCGGCTGTGTTTCGTGCCGGCATGACGGCCGTGGCGGCCTTGCCC
>JBIIMX010000254.1:0-5142 GCA_044337765.1 Pirellulales bacterium
TGAGGCGTTGGCCAGCACGGTGCTTGCCGACTATTGGGAGCCTCTCTGGCGGCACTCCGCCCGGGGGGCCGTCGCAGTCGCCATCGGGCGTTGACGCAGGTGCCCGGTTCGTCGAGGGCCGCAAGCGAGGCAGGAGCAAAACCCCGACTTCTGCATGCTAGTCAGCGTCGGAATCGACCGCGATTCGGCCCCCGCGGTATGCGGCCACGAGCGACGCATGGTCTTGCTCCGTCTGATCGGCGTAGGCAACGGCATATTTTCCGATGGCCAGGTCAAACTGGTCCCCGCGGCCCAGGTAACCGCTGATCGCCGCGGCGTCACCCGATCGGGCGTGGGCGCGTGCCAGCGTCCAGCCGCACAGATCTGCATAACGTTCCAGGCTGCACGGCTCCAGTTCTTCGATCGGTGCGGAGTATTTCATGTCGCGGAGTTGCCGCACGTAGTAGTCGTGTCCGTCGCGTGCCCTCAGCCAGCCGAGAAAGACATCGCTGGCGGCCTGAATCATCCGTTGGCCCGCCACGACCCGGTGGCCTTGGTTGCCGTAGGGCGATGGATCGGCAAACGGCTCGAGCACCGACTGCCGCGCCTCTTTGATCTGCAGGAACAGTGGGTTGCGGTCATCGCAGGCGAGCAAGGCTACGAAACAACGCGTGCCCACGCTACCGACCCCCACCACACGCACGGCAAAGTCTTCCAGACTGTAGCGGTCCAGCACGAACCGGCGGGATTCCTCCAATGTCTGCAGATACTGCCCGAGACCTCGCCGCACGATCCGCAAGGCCCGCTCGTCATGCACGCGCGTCGTGAGTGGCGGCGACTCGGTAAATTGCCATCGGTGACCTATCTGCTCGGTGATCTTCGGCAGCAGCCGCTCGCCGATCCGCAGGCGGGCTTTGGCGGCCATCTGCTCCCGCAGCCGGCGGGCGTCCTCATCGGCCGCATTGGCAACGAGGTCGTCGGCGTCGATGTGAAAGTACCAGATATCCAGTGGGCTCATTTCGGCAAACTCTCGCATGTGCCCGCGGTAGCTGGCCGCACTCCGCACCGCCAACTCGGCACAGCGTTCTTCGGCAAGGCCGTTCACGCGGGCTGCCACCACGAGGCTCGCCGCCAGACGCTTGACGTCCCATTCCCATGTCGCCCTCAGCGTTTCGTCGAAGTCGTTGATGTCGAACACGAGCTTCCGCTCGGGCGACGCGAACAACCCGAAGTTTCCGAGGTGGCAGTCGCCACACGCCTGCACCGTCAGGCCGGTCGTGGGCGTCCGGGAGAGGTCGAAGGCCATCACTGCCGGCGCACCTCGCAGAAACGCAAAGGGATTGCGCAGCATGCGGCCAAACCGAATCGGTATGAGATGGGGCAGTCGGCCATCGTTCGACCGCGCGAGCATTTCGACGACGTCGCGGTCGGCTGTCCGCGCCTCCCATTCGCCGTGGGCCGATCGCGGCACGGCCTGCCGCCGCGTTTTTCCAGCTTGCTGCCTCGCAGCGAACGGAAGTCCATTCATACAGCCTTCTCCTCTCGACAGCGTTTGCACCGCTTTGCCACGGCACCATTGGCCGTGTCACTGTCCTGGCAATTGGCCCCACCAGTGGAGGCACAACAGCACCACCACAATCGACACGTCCGCGAGCAGTGACTGCCGAGCGTAATCGCGAATCGGCTTGGTGCACACATACACATCGCCCGACTCGGTCTTCACGCAGCCACGCACGATGTGATAGAGCCCCAGCACCGGCAGTGATGCCAGAATCACGAACAGCACATCCACTCGCAGCTGAAATCTCGGCGAGCTATTGACGTATGCCAGCAGCGCGACCGTGAGGGTCACGAAGAGTGCCTGGAGAGACACGACCTCGCGAAAAGAATTGGCCTGATCGACGCATGGAACGGCGTCCTCAGGCGGGGCACGAAAAATGGCGGATAGCACCCCGCGAAAACCGGTCATCGTGAAGATCACATTCCTCTTGAGAACACGAGCGATCGACACTCCCGCCGCAGCGAGAACGACAGCCATCCGGCATTTTCGCAGTTATAAGTATCCGGCACCGACGCAGGATTCAAGCGACAGGCATCGGCGGACGCAAGCGTTGGCAGTCGGCTGTTGGACAGGCGACGTGCCTCGCTGATTCAAGACTCCCCGAAATCGCATGCGGGGGCGAAGGCGTGGCTGGCAGCCGAGTTGGCCAAGGAACTGGGGGCATGGCGACGGAACGGGCAAAGCCTCGGCGATGGCATCGTGGCGAACGTCGAGATCTCGTTCACCGGCACGATCATGACGCGAACGGGTAGCCCGCGACGCTAAACTTTTCCGGTGAGCCGCTTTTGCTCATACCGAGCTTCAGCGGCCTACCCTCATGCTCCGAATAGATGTTTCCTGCAACAGCTGGCTCATCGACCGTTCATCGACGCCCGCGCTATTTGCCGGGCCTCGTGACTTTCAAGGTCGCCAGTTCGATCGAGCGGTCGTCGTCGGCGTAGAGCACGAACTCGTAGACGCCTCCCGGTACGATCCAGTCGATAGTTTCCCTCCCGCTGCCACCGCCGGAGAACAGCGTGTCCTTGTCGGGGCCGCGGAGAAAAAGCTGCGCAGAGTGTGCCCCCGCCGCGTCCCAGGAGATCGTCGTCGTCCCCTTTTCGCTGGCGAACGGCACAGGATTGGGATCGGCGCGAATCCAGGGTCGGGCCGCGGGATGGATCAGCAGCACTTCAATGAGCGGCCCGCCATCGACGCCGTGAAAGGAAGCCGCCGCCTCCGATTTGATCCTCAACTCATCGAGAGCTGCGAGGCCGTTTTGCCGCGCCTCCGGAAAGGTCTGCTTCCCGGCGGCACGCATGCAGAGGTACAGGTCGCCGTTTGGATTGCCGGCGCGGAGAGCGGCCCTCGCGCCGTCCATGGTCATGAAATCGTGCCACTGGTCGGCAGGGTTGACCCGGCACCGCGTGAGCGCCATCACCGGGTTGGCAAGGCCCCAGTCGAGCGTGCGGAAGAGGGCGTCGGGATGCGCGTCCATGAAAGCGGCAAGTTGGTCGACAGCGGGATCCCAGTTCGGATTTCTCGGCTTCGCAAACCTTTCCAGTGAGAGCAGCGAAGAGGCCACCATGCCGCAACTCAGGATCGCCGCGGCGCCGAACGCCGCGGCAGTGCGGATCTGTCCGGACGTGAAAGCTGACGACCATGTACCGCATCCCGCAGCCAGCAGCGGCGCCAGGAGCATGCCGGGCAGTCCGGCGATGATCGCCGCGTGATGCGGCCCCGTGGCCAGTTTCGTGCCGACGAAAGCTGTGATCAGTAGCACGGTGAAGACGGCCAGGAATGCCCACGGTTGCCATAAGGGGCGGGGCTGGTGTTCTGCTGCCGGTTCGCGGCGGCCGACGTTCATGGCGATCGCCACCGCCGCGGCGAAAGCGAGCGCAGGCCCCATCCAGCGGCCCGCCGCCATGCCGTTGCCGGTGACCACTTGGATCGGACCACCACCGACGAGGGCGAGACCGAGCAAGCCAGTCGCATCTGCAAACCGTTCTCCCCACCGCTGCCCGGACGTTCCCATGCTGCCCGAGACGAGCACAGCCCGCGACGCCCCGAGAAGCAACGTCGCCAGCAGGCCGCCTGCCTGGATGAGCGAGACGAGCGGATGGCGACGGCAATAGGCAATTGCGGGTGCGAAGAACACGACCGCCACCGCCGCGATCAGCGCGGCGTGGATCCAGATAAAATTGAGCTTGTCGAACAACCCGAGCATGCCGGCGACGAGAACGAGCCATATGCCGGCGGGCGTGCCGGTCCGCCACCACAGGGCCACGCCCGCAACCATGGCACCGCGCATCAGGAACATGATCGCTGTGGGCCCCCAATCCAGCCTGCTGTGCATGATGAGCGTCGGGTCGAGTAGGACCAGCGGCGCCGCGAACATGGCCGCCGTGCGGCCGAAGAAGAGGTAGGCCGCCCAGACGAGCATCACGCCTCCGGCCACGCCCATGACGACCGCCGGCAGTCGGATCGACCAGGCGTTCACCGGAAAGATCGCGAAGATCGGTGCGAAGATCCAGGCCTTCAGCGCCCCAATGTAAGGCATCAACAGGATCGGGATGCCCAGCCAGCGTTGGCAGACGAACGCCTCGGTCGGTCCGCCCAAGGCAGCGTTGCAGAAGAGCGTTTCGTCTTGCTGGAGACCCGGCATGTCGAGCTTCCAACAGCCGAGCATCGTGGCCGCGAGGGCCAGAGCCGCTGCCCAGAGAACTGGGAACCGCGAGGAGGTTGGTTCAGTCGGCGATTTCATGGCACGACACCGAGCGCGGAGGTCTACCAGACGGCAGAGCGGAGTGTATCAACGGCTGGGACTTGCTGCCGTCGTCGCGACGGATGCGTCCTGGCACATTGTTCCCTGCAGGCCGAGGGACGCCCGCGCCAAGCCGCAAAGGATTCGAGTCGATAACGGCCCGGAGTTTATCTCGAGGAGCTTGGATCTTTGGGTGTACTTCAACGGCGTCAAGCTCGACTTCAGTAGGCCAGGAAAGCCTACGGATAACGCAGTGATCGAATCATTCAACGGCAGGCCGGGCACAGTATCGCAGAAGATGCTCACGCCGGCTCCCGGGTCACGGGCAGCCCCGAGCTCGAATTCCGGCTCCAGGAAGCCGCAATTGCGTAAGCGATGCGGCCCCGCACTTCGCTTGGCTCCGCGGCAGGATGCCGCGGCCCCATCAGGCTGCACGGGCCAGGATGGCCGAGCAGCCGTGAATTCAGTCAGCGTTGAACGAATACACCGTCGCCGGGCCCTTCTTGAGAGTGCCGACGTATTCGTACCATTCCTTCCGACGCGGGTTGGGCTGCGGCATGTCGGACGAGGAGAGGCGGACCTCGTCGTACCGGTCGCCCCAGTAGCCCCGCAGGTCGATCGCCGCCAGCCGCTGGAACACGACGCGCGACGGGCCGTCGTCGGTCTCGAGGTCGAACAGCTCGCGGTCGGGGGCCGTGCTCCGCGACATCGCGACCGTGCAGTTGCCAGTCACCACGACGAGGCTGCTCGTGACGTTGAGGCCGTCCTCGACAGGGTTCACCACGGTCAGCGAGGCCAGGCTGATGCTCGAGTTGGTGACGCAGAAGCCGTCGTCCCCCGCGTTCGTACTCGAGACGTGGCG
>JBIIMX010000255.1:0-5128 GCA_044337765.1 Pirellulales bacterium
GCCACGACGATCATATCGGGGCCGGCGGAGTTGTAGGTGTCGGACGACACAACGATCACCGGACGGCGCTTGCCGCTCGACAGATCGGTGAAGGGCACCGGAATCAGGACAATGTCACCTTGCCGGTGCCGCATTCCAGTCCTCGTCATCGAGCGGATTGTCCCAGAAGTCGAGCGTGCTGCCAGCGGCGGCGACGAGATCATCGAACTCTTGCGCGGCTTCCCGGATAACGATCACCGTGAGCCGCTCTCCGGGCTGAAAGGACCCCGTAAACTCCACCTTCCCGTCGTCGCGGGCCTGGACCTCGAAGGTGAGCGCGGTGCGCGGGTGGCGGTCGGCGGTGGCCATACGTTCGCTCTGAGGTGGGGTCGTCGGCATCCCTGGATGATCGTTAGTCTATCCCAGCCGGATGTCAGACTAAGATCGTTCTACAGGCGGGAGCGGATTTTGCGGTAGGAAAACGTCTCACGTCGCGATTTTTAAGGCGTTTCAGAGTCTGGCCGTCAACTGCTAGAGCAGCCCCCCAATTGTCGGAAAGTCGCGGGCCTTGGTTAAGGTACTAGTCGCGAGGCATTCGCCCGACCTCGGTCGCTTCGGGTTGGTGGCCGGCAGACCCTGCGGCGAGCGTCACGATCCCCTGCCGCACGAGTTCCGGCAGCACCGTCGTGAAGAAGCCGTCGCAGATGGCGCCGACGGCCTTCGCCCGTTCGGCCAGATCGGTGATCGGCCGGCCCGTGGTGTGCTCCCGCAGATGTTTTTCCGTGCGGACGAGCCGGTCGGCGATCCGCGTTTCCAGGCCCTCGCGGCCGCCCGTCATCAGCTCATCGAGGATGACGGCATGCAGGTCGCCGATCTCATGCCCCGCGCCGGTCCGCAGGCTCGCCAAGCCGATCTGCTCGTTGGCGATGTCCTCTCGCTTGATCGCCCGGCGGTTGAAGGCCAGCGGCACGGTCAAGGATGCGGCCGCGATCGTCTCGGCCGGCGGAATCGGATCGATCACCGCGCCGCCGTCGACGCGAAACAGCCCCATCGCCACGGCCGCGTCCACCGCCTCGACCAGAGCCTCGGATGTGAATTCCACCAACTGCGGCTCATCGAGCAGCATCGACAGCGACCAACTCGAGTTCCCCATCACCTCGAGCATTCGGTCGTGGGGCGGTCCGGCAATCCCAGCCGACACGCCGCCGTAGGTGACGGTGTGCGGCAGCGACGCCTGTGGCGACGCGGTGCGAAAGAACAGATCGGCCGCCGCATCGGCCCGCTGCCGCGGCGTCCACACCTCCCGCGGCCGTGGAGAAAAAAGGTCCCAGCGAAACATCGCGTTGGCGTGGTGGTCCTTGAGCGTCTCACGTGTCGCGATGTCGGCGGTCTGAAACTGTCCGGCAAACTGCGGCTTCGCGCAGAGCTCCCAGTGGTTGTGGTGATAGGGGAGGCGGCCCGCGTGCCCAAGGCCGATGCCGCCAAACATCGCGAGCACGTCAGCCACGTCGAACACCGTCCAGTGTTCGTTGAGGTATTCGTGGGCCACATAGTGCAGATCGGCCTGCATGAGCTTGTCGACGAGCTGGGCCGCCAACGGCTGGTCGTGAAAGATCGGAATGTCGGCCTTGCGCATCTCGGCGACGATCGCCAGCGCCTGGCGGACGCGGGCGATGCTGTCGCCCTCAGCCATCCCGGCAAAGTGCTGCAGCAGCGTGCGGACGGGGAGCAGGCTCGACCAGCCGGGCATGCAGTTGTAGGTCACCTCGACGATGCCGTCTGGCTTCAGGTGCCGACGGATGATCTCGAGCACGCATTGACGCAGTTCCGGACTGACCCAGCTGAACACGCCGTGCAGCGCGATGAAGTCGAACTGCGGCAGGTCGGCTGGCATCTTTGCGAAGTCGGCGCAGAGCACCCGCACGTTGCGTAGGTTCGTGGCGGCGACTTCCCGGTCAATCTGCTCGGTGTGCACGGGCATGAAGTCAACGCCGGTGAAGCGGCCCTGCGGGTTCGCCGCCGCGAGCGTCAGGAGCGTGCTGCCGAAGCCGCAGCCAAGCTCCAGGAAGTCGAAGCCCTCCTCGACCGCCGGCGGCCAGATCCCCTGTAGCGATGCGACGTATCGCATCCGGGCCGGGGCCATGAAGGGGTAGTAGCCGGGCAGGTAGGCGACGTCGGTGACGTAGCCGGTGGAGGGAGGCGTTGTCGTAGGCACGGTCGCGGTTCCTCGAAGAACTGACGGGCGAGGCGGTGTTGTAGCACGGGAGAGGTCGGGCGGGCCGTTTCCGCGTGGCGGAAACGCCAGCCTCGAGGGTAGAATTCCTCATTATGTCCAAGTCGATTCCCAAAGAGATTCAGCTCCTCCCCAGCCTGCTCGACCGGCTGCTCGACGACCATCCGGAGGAGAGCCGAGAGCCGGCGTGGAGGGAGGTGCAGGTGGTCCGCGTGCTCAAGGCAAGCCTCTGCCGCGACCTGCAGAACCTGCTCAACGCCCACCGTCTGCTGACGACGATTCCCGAGGTGTACTCCGAACTGAAAACGTCGCTGGTCAATTACGGGCTGCCCGATCTGCAGAGCATGGAGGTTCGGGAGGACCACGACCTCGGACTCTTGTGCCGGCTCATCGAGGAATCGATCCAGGCCTTTGAGCCTCGGCTCCAGGGTGTGCGGGTGCGGCCCGTCATCGACGCGGAAGGCAAGAAGCCGATCGACCGCCGCGTGCGGTTCGAGATCGAGGCCGTGCTCGTCGTGGAGCCGCTGCGTGAGCCGGTGCTTTTTTCTTCGTCGCTCGACATGTCCAGCGGTGAGTTTGCGGTGGAGGGTGCGAAATGAGCGATGACCTGCTTCCCTACTATGACCGTGAACTGGCGATCCTGCGGACGCTGGCGGGCGAATTCGCCGAGCAGCATCCCAAGATCGCGGGCCGTCTCAGCCTCGGCCGCGATGAGTCGCAGGATCCGCACGTGGAGCGGATGCTGCAGGGAGTCGCGTTCCTGGCTGCCCGCGTGCAGAAACGACTCGACGACGACTACCCGGAGCTCACCGATGGCCTGCTCGATCTTCTCTATCCCCACTACCTGCGGCCCGTGCCGTCGCTGGCTATCACAGAATTCGCCATCGATCCGAAGCAGGCGCAGCTGACATCTGGCTACCGGATCCCTCGCGGTACGCCGGTCGAGACTGAGGAGGTGGAGGGGGAGCGGTGTCGCTACCGTACCTGCTTCGACCAACGGCTCTGGCCGCTCAAGGTGTCTACGGCCGCCCTCTCAGGACCGCCATTCCAATTGCCGATCGTGCCTCCGGCCGGCACCGTGGCCGTGCTTTCGCTGGCGATCGAGACGCTTTCCAGCGAGGTCCGCGTCGGCCAGATGCCGCTCGACTCATTGCGGCTGCACCTTCATGCCGAGGCGGGGCAGTCGATGTACGAACTCTACGAACTGCTGCTCACGAGATGCCTGGGCGTGGTGGTCGCCGACGGCCCCACCGATGCCCAGGCCGTGGTGCTGCCGCGGGACCGGCTGGTGGCCGCCGGGTTTGACCCGGCCGATGCGGCGATTCCCGATGATCCGCGGAGCTTTTCGGGCTACCGGCTCCTGTCAGAATTTTTCGCGCTCCCGCAGAAATTCCTGTTCGTCGATCTCAAGGGGCTCACGCCGCAGGTGATCGGACGGATCGGCAGGACCATGCACGTGTCGATCCTGCTCTCGGCCACCAGCCGTGAACTCGAGCGGGTGTTGTCGCCCCGGGCGATCCGGCTGGGCTGCACGCCGATCGTCAACCTCTTCACCCAGCAGCTCGACCCCATGCGAATCGACGGGTCGAGGAGCGAATACTGCATCACGCCCGATGCCCGTCGCCCACGGGCGGTGGAGGTCTACTCGCTGGAATCGGTGCAGGCTGGGCGGGCGGGCGACGAGCCCGTGGACGTGCTGCCGTTCTACGCCGTGGCGTCCGGCGCCGAAACACCGTCGGCTACGGCCGTCGGGCCGCAGCGGCGGCTGCGGTGGCTGGCTTCCCGGCGGACGCATCGTGGGCCACGGCCCGACGGAGTGACCGACGCGGCCACCGACACCTGGCTTTCGCTCGCGGACGAGGCCGGCGGCCCCGCCGCCGTGGCCGACCTCATCGTTCACACGAGGGCCGTCTGCACCAACCGCAATCTGCCCGTGCGATTGCCATTCGCCGTGGGGCGGCCGCGGCTGACGTTGCCGGACGGCCAGGGGCCGGTGGGCATGGTCACCTGCCTGACGCGGCCCACGCGGCCGTTGCGGACGCTGCCCGGCCGCGGTGCCGCGTGGCGGATCATCTCGCACCTCTCGCTCAACCACCTCTCGCTTGCCGACGCTGGCGACGGCCGCGCCCCGCAGGCCCTGCGGGAGATGCTCAGGCTTTACCTCCTCGACGACCTCGACGATTACGACCAGAAGCAGCGATGGATTCAAGGCATCGTCGGCGTGTCGAGCCGCCGTGTGGCGGCCCGGGTTGGGGAACGCGGCGGCGTCTGTCAGGGCGTGGAGATTCGCCTCGAACTCGACGAGGAGCGATTCTCTGACGGGGCGGCCTACCTCTTCTCCAGCGTCATCGACCGGTTCCTCGGGGCCTGGGTGAACATCAACGCGTTCACGCGGCTGGTCTCCACGTCGCGGGAGCGGGAGAGCCGGCGGGAGCAGTGGACCTGGCCGCCGCGGGCCGGAGGCAGGGTGCTTGCATGAGTGATGCCTCTACGGTCGGCCCGATCTCCGTCGAGAGCAAGTCGCCCGCCGGGAACCAGACGGCCCGGAGCCATGTGCCCAAGCATCCCGTCTTGGAGCGGCTCTATGCCGAGCCGCAGCGGTTTGAACTGTTTCAGGCGGTGCGGCTGCTGTTTGCGGAGGCGGTCGAGGAGGCTTCGGTGTCCGGCGGGAAAGTACCGCCGATCATCGGGAGCCGGGTGACCGGAGCGGTGTCGCGGGGGCCTATTCGATTTCATTCTTCCCCAACACTCGGCTTTCCCCAGGGGGCGATCACGGCGATCCGTCGCGAACCGCCATCCGAGGCAGCCGGCCAACCCAACTCCCTCGGCCGCGTGCATATCGATCTCGCCTGCTTCGGGATGATCGGTCCGGCCGGCACGCTGCCCCGGCACTATTCATCGCTCGTCGTGGAGCGG
>JBIIMX010000257.1:0-5106 GCA_044337765.1 Pirellulales bacterium
CTCCAGGACGGGCACGACGCGGGTGACCATCGGCTTGACCGCCTTCATTCCTTCAGCCCGGGCGATAAAGGCAACCCCTCCTCTGTAAATCCCGGTATGAGCTGGCGGGTCATCTGGCCGTCATGTTCAGGTAGGACCGTTCAGATTCCCAGTCGTCGCTGATCTCACTGAGGACTGCCGCGACGAGCCTCGGCACAGAAGCCTCGTTTGGGAACAGGGTGGCGACTCGTGTACGGCATTTGATCTCCTTGTTGAGTCGTTCGAGCCCGTTGCTGGTTCGCAGCCTCCGACGCTTCAGGGACGTTGGCCTCGAGACAGTTGCCGAAGTTTGGGGCGGTCGTGTGGTAGCGGAGAACCGTGGCCTTGTCGCCACGGCTCGTGATTCTCTCCAGCACGGGCCGCACGATCCGTTTTGCAATGCCCAGTTGCACAAGGTTGACCGCCGGACCGGGACGATCATCCTCGGACGGCATCAGCGCGGCGGGGCCTCGAGGAACGGAAAGGCCTCGGCGGAGCTGAACGCGTTGGAGGCGTCGCCGCTGTAGGTCTCGCCCCCCTTCATCGGCAGCCGCTTCACCGGCTGACCGGCCGTGAAGTCGACCTTCCCGAGAGGCACCCAGCACACAGTCGGGCTCGTCGCCGAGTCGTAATACAGGACGCGATCCTTCTGGTCGTAGACCGTCCGCCAGATCGTGCTGGCCACATTGGGCTCGCCCGGCGTCGTGATGCCCAAGGGCGCGGAGGCGTTGCGGATGACGCTGAAGACCGACGCGATCGCCCTCGCACCAGAAAGATTCTTGGGAATCGCATCGATGTAGAAGCTCGCCCGCACGAACCGGTCGCTGGCTCGGATCGTGCCGGGCAACATCACATCGCCGCCGATCCCCTTCCAATAGGCGTTGAGGGCGAGCTGCTGATCGAACGGCGGCGAGTTGGTCATCACGGTATAGTCGCGGCCGTGGTGGATGATGAGGCGGCCGCCGATGTACTCGAAAATCGCCGTGTCGCCGGACGGGTCGGAGATGGCGAGGTGGCCCACGCCCGGCTCACCGTTGGGGAGCACCGGGGCATGGATCGTGAAGGGTTCCTTCTTTAGATCCGCCACTGCCTCGGCCACTGTCGCATGGGAGTCGAGCACATACTGGGCCCAGCCGGCGATCGACAGGTTCGGCCGGCCGGCGACGGCTTTGCCGTAGTCGCTCTCGGCCAGGTAGAGGAGGTTGGCCACGAGCCCCTTCTCGTTCATGCCGCAGGCGGTCGCCACGCCGTAGAAACTCACCGCCACCGAGCCGTGGCGGCTCGTCCATGCGAAGCTCTCGGGGCCCGCGTTGCCTTGCCGCCGCATCCCCCGCGGGAATACCCAGATCTCCGACCCCGGATCCTCCACCCAATCCATCGACCGTCCAACGATTACGGCGCCGTCGCCGAAGACCCGCATGCACCGGGTGCAGGCGGAGACAGGCGTCGCCACGAACGTCGCCACGAACATGGATGCGGCCACCGCCAAGACGGCGGAGAGACGGTCGGGAAGGAGTCGGGGCATCGATCGGTTCCTTGTTTGATTCGGTACCGCCTCATCGCTGGATCACGGCGGGATGGGATGCGTTTTGCGGTCAAGAGGTTACCAGAACACCGCCCGCACGTCGCGGTCGATCGCGCCGTCTCGGTCGCAGCCACCCCGCTCTTCCCTCGACAAACAGCTCGCACCGATGCCACAATTCGCCGCCACAATCATCTTGGTCGCAGCAACCTTCCATCGCACCATCCACAAAGGAGGCAGCCATGCCATTGGCGACACCACATCGGACGATCGCCCCCGCCCGAACGATCGACCACATCATGCGGCGGTGTCTTCCCATCGCGTTGCTGGTCATCGCCAATGCGGCCGTGATGGCGGAGGATCCGCCGCGAGCCAATGACGTGGCGGCCTTCATGCGGGCCAAACTCGGCCATTCGAGTCTGGTGCTGGAAGGCCTCGCCCTCGAAGACTTCACGAAGATCGGCCGGGGCGCCCACGACCTGGCGCTTGCCAGCCAGGCCGCAAGTTGGCAGGTGCTCCAGACAGAGGATTACGCCCGCATGAGTGGCGATTTCCGCCGCTCGTGCGAGTCGCTGCGGACCGCGGCGAAGGCTGAGAATCTCGATGCCGCGGCGTTGGCCTGGATGGAGGTGACGATGAAGTGCATCCAGTGCCACCGCTACGTGCGGGACACGAACAAGGCGCCGTAGCAGGACGCGGGTCGCATCGGAACCTCGCACGCGGCTTCATGCGTCAGAAGGTCTGGTCAGGAATACGGAACAGCGACTGTTCCGCGTACGATCGTGAATACATCGCCTTGTCTCACCGTGGCAGCGATTTTTCGACGTGCCATGGTTTTGCTGCGTATGGAGACCCTGGGGAGCGTCTCCGCTGGTGCCGTGACGGGAGTTGACCGCCTCATCCTCACCATGATGACACTCGCCTTGAAGGGTTGGGTTCTGGCGGCAGTCGTCCTTGCAGCGGGAGACGTGTCACCGACGGCCCCCGATGACGGTGAGAAGGCGGCATGGCTTGGCGATCCGCAAGCCGTCGTGGCACGGAACGACGTGGTGTACACGACGCCGTCGCCGGAGCCGTGGGAAGCGATGCCGACGGGCGGCGGCGACTTCTCCGCAATGGTCCGCTGGGATGGGAGCCTGCACCTGCACTTGACCAAGTCGGATGCCTGGGGCTTTCAGGCTCCGCCGGATGCCTTGCTTGGCGCGCGGATGTTCAACAACGTGAGTCCCGGCCATGTGCGGATCGACTTCGGGGAAAGTGGACGGCAAGCCGCAGCTCGCGGGTTCCAACAGCGGCTCGACCTGTACCACGGTCGCGTCGTCATCGAACTGGACGGCGAAAGGGGGCCGCGTCTCGAGGTCTGGGGACATCCCCGGCGCAAGGTGCTGATCGTGGAAGTCTGCGATCCGACCGGCGTCCTTGGCGAAACGACGGCGGAGTTGTCGCATTGGCGGCCAACGGTCCAGCTCACGGTCGAATCCGGCACGTTGCGGGCAAGTGAGGTGCTGACCCGCCCGGCACGGCCGCATCTGGTGAACACTGGCATGCAGGATTTTTTTCCTGCCGACACGGACCCGCTGCTCGGCCGAGGCATGGCGGTGGCGGTGGCATCCCCCACAGCTGCTGCGAACGAGCTCCAGGCAGAACAGGGGCCAGAGTCTGCTGCGGGCAGGGCGGCTATCCGCTGGAAGACTGTCCCGCCACGCAAGACCCCCGCCGCGGTGTTCATCGCCGCCGCTGTCACACCCTCCGGCGATCCGCTGGCAGCGGCCGGGCTCGAGGTCGATGAAGCCGCCCGCGTCGGCCTCGACCAACTGAAAGCCGAACACCAAGCGTGGTGGCGAGACTACTGGAGCCGCTCCTTCCTCCGGCTCAGCAGTCCCGATGGCAAAGCCGATCGTCTCTGCGCTGCCTATCATGTGCATCTCTACACGCTTGGCTGCGTGAACCGCGGGCCGTATCCGGCGAAGTGGGACGGCGGCCCCGGCTTGATGCGCGGCGACGAGCGGCAGTGGGGACTGTCCGAGTGGGTCCAGGAAATACGCTTTACCTATATGCCGCTGTACCAGGCCAATCGCCTGGACATCGCCCGCGGCCTCACGCGGCACTACTCGGCGATGGTGCCGTACCTGCAGGCCCAGACGCAGAAGCTTTGGGGCCGTCCCGGGTTATGGATCCCAGAGACCGCGTTACCGTGGGGCCACGCCGAAGACTTCGTGCTGCACGGTGACGGACGCGGCGTGGCGAACAAGTCCTTCCAGCGCCGCGATCCGGCGAAGATCCCCGCGGGCCGCTTCGAGTTCTTCAACCCGTACGTCGGCTACCTCTTCACGGCCGGGTTCGAGTTGTGTCATCACTACCTGTTGTACTACCGCTACTCGGGCGACGAAGCGTTTCTGCGCGACGAGGCTTATCCCATCCTCCGCGGCGTGTGCGAGTTCATGGCGTCACTCCTGCGGCAGGAAGCGGACGGCCGCTACCACCTGGAACCGGCGAATGCGTTGGAGACCTGGTGGCTGGTCCGCGACCCGGCGGATACGCTGGCCGGGATTCAAGCGATCTTTCCGGAATTCGTTCACCTTTCCCGCACCTACGACCGCGACGAGGACCTGCGCACCCGATGCGAGGCGATCCTGCAAGCTTTGCCGGAGCCGCCCCGCGGCCTGTGGGCGGCCGACGGCACAATCGATCCGATGGGAGACGGATACGCGCCGGCGGCGGCTCGTGGCCAGTCGCATCCGCGAAGCAACTGCGAGAACCCGGCCTTGTATCGCGTGTTTCCGTTCGGTCTCAGCGGCCTGGGCGCGCCGGACTACGATCGGGCCAAAAGCACGTTCGTTGACCGCATCTGTGTGCTGCAGCACGGCTGGTCGATGGACGCCCTGTGGGCCGCGCGGCTGGGGCTGCGGGAGGACGCCTGCCGCTTGGCGGCCGCGCACGCCGAGCAATACCAGCGTTTCCGTTACGGCGGCTGGACCAGCAACGACTCGCGTGTCTATCCGGGCGGACTTTCGGCCGCGCCTTTTCTCGACGCAGGTGGGCTCAGTGCCGCCACGGTGCAACAGATCCTGCTGCAAGACCACGGCGGCGTAATCCGCATCGTCCCGGCCGTGGCGACCGATTGGTCCGGAGCGTACCAATTGCGCGCCGAAGGCGGCTTCGTGGCAGCCGCCGAGTTCGAGCAAGGCCAACCGCGGCTGGTCGAACTGCGCAGCCTATGGGGTCTGCCCTGCAGACTCGTGAACCCTTGGCCCGGCCCGTGGGTCGTGCGCGAGGCGGGGAAAGTCGTCGCCCAAGGCCGTGATGAAAAGATCGAGTTCGTCACGCGGAGCGGGGGCGTGTATGTGGTTGAACGGCAGTAGTCGCCTGAAGCTCGGCCCGTGCGTCAACGACGCGGCCTTCTGCATGTTCGAAGAATACTTCAACGCCGGACTCGCCGAGGCGTTCAAGACCTGAACGGTGATGGTGTCGAGCCGGGCCGATGCCCGCATGGTGTTGAAGAGTGTCATCCCACTCGCATCCGCGACGGGCTGCCTTACAAACGATCAAACACCCCGACGACGCTC
>JBIIMX010000259.1:0-5089 GCA_044337765.1 Pirellulales bacterium
CGCCCCATCGGCCCGCATCGCCGCCGCGATCTTCAGGCCGCGGGCGAAGGCGTCCATGCCGCCGATGTGGGCGTGGAAGAGGTCGACGGGTTCGAAGCTCTCGCGACGGACCTTGGCGTCGAAGTTGACGCCGCCGGGGGCCAGCCCGCCGTACTTCAGGATCGAATACATGATCTGCGTCGTGAGATAGATGCTGGTCGGGAACTGGTCGGTGTCCCAGCCCACCAGCGTGTCGCCGGTGTTGGCATCGATCGAGCCGAGAAATCCCTGCATGCCGGCATATTCCAGTTCGTGCTGCATCTCGTGACCGGCCAGCGTGGCGTGGTTGGTTTCGATGTTCATCTTCACGTGCTTCTCCAGGCCATAGGCACGCAGGAAGTTGATGCAGGTGGCACAGTCGAAGTCGTACTGGTGCTTGGTTGGCTCGCGGGGCTTGGGCTCGAAGTAGAACTGGCCGGTGAAGCCGATCTCCTTCGCGTAGTCGACGGCCATGTGCATGAACCGGGCCAGGTGGTCGACCTCCCGCTTCATGTCGGTGTTCCAGAGACACTGGTAGCCCTCGCGGCCGCCCCAGAAGACATACCCGGCTCCGCCGAGCATGTGGGTCACTTCCATCGCCTTCTTCACCTGCGCGGCGGCGTAGGCGAACACGTCGGCGTTGCAACTGGTGGCGGCTCCGTGAACGTAGCGCGGATTGCTGAAGAGATTGGCAGTGCCCCAGAGGAGCTTGATGCCTGTCTTCTGCTGGTGCGCCGCGAGCGCCGCGGCCACGGCATCGAGGTTCTTGTGCGACTCGGCGAGCGTCTTGCCCTCGGGCGCGACGTCGCGGTCGTGGAAGCAGTAGAAGCCAACCCCGAGTTTCTCCATGAACTCAAACGCCACCGCGACGCGGGTCAGCGCCGCCTCGAGCGTGTCGCCCCCCTTTTCCCAGGGACGGATCATCGTCGCCGCGCCGAACGGGTCGCTGCCGGTGCCGCGGAAGGTGTGCCAGTAGGAGACGGCGAACCGCAGGTGGTCGCGCATCGATTTTCCCTCGACCATCGCGTCTGGGTCGTAGTGGCGGAACGCCAGCATGTTCTTCGTGGACGGGCCTTCGTAGCGGATCTTCGGGATACCGGGAAACGCCTCGGAACCAGTGCTGCTCGCGGCTGCCATCGAACGAATTCTCCTGAAAGGGAACAAGGAAAGGGATCGAAAGGAATCAACGCTGCTGAGGAAATGCACGCCTCATGCCCGTCGCGGGCCATAGTTATATCGGGAGGCATGCCGATTGTCGCCTCCCGCATGGCGGTGGAGGCCGGGTCAGCCGCCGTCGGCCGGCAGTGGCGTCCACCTGTCGAAGGTCGCAGCCTGCCCGCGGTGGGTTCCCGCATCGTCGACCAGGTTCCAGACGATCGCCTGCTCGATCCGGAACCGCCGTCCCGACCGCGCGATGCGGATGCCGGAGTAGTCGTCGACGTATCCGTCGCGGCGGGTTCGCTCGAGCAACCGGGACCGCTCGTCGCGATGCACGGGCTCGGCCGTGAGCCGCGAGGGAGTCTGTACGAATGTCGGGAGGTCCATCTCCCAGAGCGCGAGTGCCGCGGCATTGCCGTAATTCAACACCGGGTCGGTTTCCGTGCCGTGAGAGACCACGACGAACGGCGCCTCGAAGAGTCGCCGGGCCTGGTCAGCCGGAGAAGCATCGCGGCGTATCAGGTCGCGGCCGAGAAGCCGCGCGAACGAGTCGAGCAGCATCTGCACGTGCTCGATCTGGTCATGGCAAGACCAAGGCGCGTCGGCGTCTGTCATCGGTGAACCGCCCGGGACAGGATTCTGCGGCCCCACTCCGGGCACCACTCGATGAGCCCCGCCAGCAGCCCGGCCTTCCGAGGCACGACCAGCTCACTCCGTCGCTGGCCACAGGCAGCGAGCACCTGCTCAGCCAGCCGGTCCGGGTCGAGTTGCTCGAGGGCCCGTGTGCCGCCTGGTCGCAGCGCCTCGGAGGGCAGGCCGGCACGGGCGACGTCGGCGGCGTAGCGGTCGGCCGCATCGGCCCCGCGCGGGTCGTCGTCGTCGCGGCGGATGGGGCCGGGCGAGACCAGCAGCACGTGCGCTCCACGCGGCGTCATCTCCAGTCGCACCGCGTCGACATAGGCCGCCAGCGCCGACTTCGCCACGCAGTAGGGACCCATGAACGGCGTGACGAGTTTGCCTGCGAGGCTTCCGATGTAGACCAGGTGGCCGCGGGCTGTTGCCACGTCGTCGGCCACGGCCTGGGTGATCTCGACAGCCGAGGAGACATTGGCGTCGAAATACCCGCGGAGCTCATCGGCGGTTGTCTTGAGGATCTCTCCCCTGCCCGACCGGCCCACGCAGAAAAAGAGATCATCGACGCCGCCGAGGAGGCGGAGCGCCTCCCCGACCACGCGGCCCCCTTCACCGGGCCGGGCCAGATCAGCCGTGATAGAGAAAAGGGGACGCAGCTCTTTTTTCTCCCCGAAAAGAGCTGCGTCCCCTTTTGCAGCAAGGGCCTGCCGCACGCCCTCGCTCGATCGGCCCACGATCAGCACGCGGGCTCCGGCGGCATCGAGATGCCGGGCCAACACGAGGCCGAAGCCGGCCGTGCCGCCAGCCACGATGACTCGTCTGTCATGCCACGTCGGGTTCGTCGTTCGGGTCGTCATTGAGCGGAGTCTAACGCACATTGGGCCGCGTGCAGTATTCTTCGGGCCCTGCCCCGTCCGCCCCACCCGGCCCCGAGGACGCCAGCCATGCCGCCCGCCACGCCGACTCCATCTCCGATCGTCCGCACGAAGATCGTCGCCACCATCGGCCCTGCCTGTCGCGAGGAGGCGGGGCTCCGCGGCCTCGTCGATGCCGGTGTCGACGTGTTCCGGCTCAACATGGCACATGGTTCGATCGAGGAGCATCAGGAGACGCTCGAGCGGGTGCGGCGGGTGGCGGAAGGATCCGGCCGGTCGATCGGCGTGCTCGTCGATCTTGCAGGTCCCAAGATTCGCTTGGGGGAGATTCCCGGCGGCTCTCTCGAATGCGTCGAGGGTGCGGTGTTCAAGTTCATCCGTGGGACCGAGAGCGGGAAGCCGGACGAGTTCACGACGACCTACGAACGGCTCATCGATGAACTCGCGGTGGGGGATGCGGTGATGCTCGCCGACGGCACGATCAGCCTCGTGGTCGAGGAACGCTCTGCTGCCGAGGCCCGCTGCCGCGTCGTGCAGGGCGGCCTGATTCGCAGCCGCCAGGGCGTGAACCTTCCCGGCGTGAAGCTCTCGGTGGCCGCGATGAGCGCCGCCGACTGGCAGCATGCCGAATGGGCCGCGGCCGCCGGGGCCGACTTCGTGAGCCTGTCGTTTGTCCGGAGCGCCGTGGAGGTGAAGCTGCTCAAGGAACTGCTGCGGACCCGCGGTTCCAAGGCCCGCGTCGTCGCCAAGATCGAGAAGCGGGAGGCGATCGACAACCTCGATTCGATCGTGGATGCGGCCGACGCCGTGATGGTCGCGCGTGGCGATCTGGGCGTGGAGATCGACGTGGCCAGCATGCCGATGATGCAGAAACAGATCATCCGCGCCTGCCAGCGGTATCAGAAGCCGGTGATCGTGGCCACGCAGATGCTCGACAGCATGCAGCACTCCCGGCGGCCCACGCGGGCGGAGACCACCGACGTGGCCAACGCGATCCTCGACGGCGCCGACGCGTGCATGCTCTCCGGCGAGACGGCGATCGGCGAGCATCCGCGGCTTGTCGTGGAGATGATGCGGCGGATCGCCAGCGCCACCGAGAAGCAGTATCTGCAGGACCGCAAGCAGTTTCTCGAGGGTTCGCTCGGCCGTGGCCGGGCGGCGGTTTCGGCGGGAGAGTTTCTGCCGCCGCCGGAATTTCTCGTCGATGGCCTCCACCCGATCACGCAGGCCGTGGTCGACGGGGCCAGCCGCATTGCCGCGGAGCTCGACGCCAAACTTGTCGTCGTGGCAAGCAAGAGCGGCCTGACGGCGATCGCCCGGTCGAAACGCCGCGGGGCCGTACCCACGGTCGGCGTCAGCGACGACCCGGCAACGCTGCGGCAGATGTCGCTCTACTGGGGCGTCACGCCGCTGGCCGCTGTCGAGGGTGGCGATATCAACCGGCTGCTCGAACACGTCACCGCCTGGGGGCTCCGCGAGGGGCGGCTCCAGCGTGGGGACCGGATTTTGCTGGTGGCGGGTATCGGTTTTGGCACCGGCGGGCACAATATGGCCCTCGTTCACGAAGTCTGAAAATCTGCAGAAAAGAGTCCTCAGGAGAAGACGATGAAGAAGTGCGTGCTGGCATATTCGGGCGGCCTCGATACCTCGGTGATCCTCGGCTGGCTCATCGAACAGGGCTACGAGGTGATCGCGGTCTACGTCGACCTCGGCCAGCCCTGCGAGGATCGCGAGGCGACGCTCGCCAAGGCGCGGACCTGCGGCGCATCCAAGGCGATGATCGTCGACGTCCGGGAAGAGCTGTGCCGCGACTTCGCCTTCCCCGTCATGCAGTGGCAGGCCCGCTACGAGGGCACGTATCTGCTCGGCACCTCGATCGCCCGGCCGCTGATCAGCAAGGTGTGCGTCGAGATCGCCCACGCGGAGGGCGCCACCGTCTACGCCCATGGCGCCACCGGCAAGGGAAACGACCAGTGTCGCTTCCAGCTCGCCGCCGAGGCGATCGATCCGAACATCAAGGTGCTCGCCCCGTGGCGGATCGCGGAATTCCGGGCGCGGTTTCCCGGCCGCAAGGAGCTGATCGAGTTTTGCGAGGTGAAAAACATCCCCGTGAAGGCGTCGAAGGGGAAGCCCTACAGCTCCGATGAGAACTGCCTGCATACGAGCTACGAGGCCGGCCTGCTCGAAGAACTCACGACCGACGGCTTCGGGCTTGTCGACTTCGGCATGACCGTGTCGCCGCAGGCCGCCCCCGACAAGGCCGAGACCGTGCGGCTCGACTTCGAGTCGGGCGTGCCCGTGCGGGTGAACGGCCGGTCGCTGAAGGCCCACGAGATGGTGCTGGCCCTCAACGAGATCGGCGGCCGCAACGGCGTCGGGCGGACCGATATCGTCGAGAACCGTCT
>JBIIMX010000260.1:0-5081 GCA_044337765.1 Pirellulales bacterium
GGGCCGACTTCTAACGGCCGTTGCCAAAAGGTCAACTGGCCGGCAGGTCCCTGGCAACAGGACCGCATCGCTCCCTTTGGGCGGGCCGGAAACTGGGCGGGCCGGAAACGGGGCCCGACTCTCATTTTACGGCCGTGCCGCTTCGGGAACGGCCCTACTTGCAAGAGCTGCAGCCGCCGCCGCCGCACCCGTCCGGGCATTCGCCCAGTTCCTTCTTGTAGGCCTTCAGGGCGGCGGCTTCCTTCGAGAGTTTGAACTCCGGGCCGGCCGGGAAGTATTGGATGTCATCCTGCAGGTAGTAGGCACTGGGGAGCGTCTGGCCACCCACGTCGACCTGGCAGCCCGTGAGCGACACTCCGCAGCTGGCCAGGAGCAGCAGACCAGCCCAGATGGCAGTCTGACGGCGACGCGAATGCAAGGCTCGTGTGCTCATGGGTCTCTTCCCGGCGGAGGGCTGAAGGGCATGGGTTCGGAAACGCGAGTCGGATCGCTTGGTCGACGTCGGTATCTATCGGTCGATTCAATCGGTAAACTTTCAACAACCGTCACGACCCGGATCCTGGGTGTTCCCTGCTTGCCGGCGAGCTTGCCGGTCCTGCCCAGATTAACGCCAGCACGCCGTCCGACACGGGAGCTGCAAGCCAGCGTGGTACGCGGTTCGTGCTACAACACACCGCATGAGCCCGACTCTCTGGCATCCGCGTTGGACCATGGCCGTCGTGACGGCCGTGGCGGTGGGGCTGCCGGCAGCCCGACTCGAGGCGCAGGTCGTCCTGCAGCCCGATTTCGGTATGCCGGGCGGCCAGACGGTGCCGTCGCCGGGATTCGATCTCGCGCTCGCGGAACTGGCCATTGGCGATTTCAAGAACGGTCTGGATATCGCCGTTCGCGACCACAAGGGCGGCATTCGCGCCGGGCCGCAGCGATGGATCGACTCGATTGCCAGCGCGGCCGTCGTCGGTGAATGCCACTACGAGTTGGGCAGCCTGAGGGAGGCGGTCGCCGCGTACGACGAGGCCCTGTTGCTCGCGGCCGCTCATGCCGAGTGGCTCCTGGCGGTGCAGTTTCCAATGCAGGGGCTGCAGCCTCTCCCGCAACAGCGGGTGGCGACCTGGGGACGCAGCCAGAGGAACACGTCCCCCGCCGGCAGTCCAACCACGATCTCGATCCGTCTCGGGGGAGCCGATCCAAACGAGGTGCTGAAAAAAGGTGGCGTGCTGTCGCCGCCTATCAATTATCCCATTCGACCTCAGGAGATCATGCGGGCACTGGTGATCGCGCTCTACAGGCGCGGCGTGATCCTCGGCGAACTCTCCCGCGAAGGCGCGGCGATCGACGAGGCGACGAAAGCTCTGTTGCGACGTCCAGCCCCCCCCAACCACTACTCACAGTCGTGGATCGATATCGCCCTCGGCGCCGCGCTCTGGTCGCAGGGCAAGGCAGACCAGGCGCAGCCGCTGCTCACCCGCGGCCTGATTGTCGGCAATCAATTCGATCACCCGCTCACATCCTGGGGGCTGATCGTTTTGGGCCGCATCGCGCTTGACAGCGACCAGCCGGCGGCCGCTGCCCGCTACTTTGAAGAGGCGACCTACACTGCCGCCGACTACGGCGACGCGAGGGCGCTTGAAGAGGCCTTTCGACTGGCCGCTGCGGCCCATCTGGCCGCTGGCACGCGGGGTATGCCGCAATCGATCCGCGGCGGCTCTGAATGGTCGCGGACCAATCTCCCGGTGCTGCGGGCGACGCTCCTCGGCATCGAAGCCGAGTTTCTGGCCGTGGCGGGCGATGCAAAGTCGGCGATGGGCACCCTGGCCGACATCGACGGCCGCCTGATGCGGGGCGATCCGGGCCGCGGCCAGGCCGGCGCCCAGCGGGCCTACGCCATGGCGTTGACCGCCTATGATGCCGGCGACGTGGCGGCAGGTGACCGGGAACTCGACCGTGCCGTGACGATCGTGCGTCGCCGCTCCCCGGCGCTCTTTCAGACATCGCGGCTCGTCGAAATGCTCATGGCAGGCTTCGGCGGCATCTCCGACCGTCAGGCCGACCTTCTCTTCGCAAAACTGCTCGGCGACCCATCGCCTCGAGAAACGGCCGTCGATCCTCTGGGGGCAATTGTCAGACTCGGTTCGCCGCGGCCCGAGGCCTTCGAGGCGTGGAGCATCGCAGCCTCGCGGCGTGGCAATGATGCCATGCTCAATGCCGCCGAGGCCGCCATCCGCAGCCGCTGGCTGGTCAATCAACCGTTTGGCGGCCGCCGGATGGCTGTCGAATTCCTGCTCGGCTCCGACCCGGAGCGGCTGCCTCGGGCCGATGCCGCACGACGGGCGGCGGCGCTGGCCCGACGTCCCGAACTCGCCGCCGTTCTCGACGCCATAACCAAGGTGCGAACGCCGCTCACTGCCAGCCTGCTCGCGGTCGCAGGCCAGCCGGCTGAGGCCGCAGACAAAGAGGAGCAGAGGCAACAACTTCCCGGAGACGCGGCCGCCTGGCGGGAGTATCAGCGACTCGTCGACCGTTGCCGGCCATTCATCGCGAAGATCGCCGCGGGTCGCGAAGCTCCGCCGTCGGACATGCCGCCACTCACGCCGGCGGCGGAGATCCGTCGGCGTCTGGCCCCCAAGCAGTTGATTCTGTCCTTTCATTGGACGTCCGCCGGACTTCAGGCGGCTCTGGAGTCGCGCGATCGCGTCGCCACCTGGCAGGTGCGACAACCGGCAGCGGTTGCAAAGGAAATGGCAATCCTTGCCAAGAGTCTGTGCCTGTTCGATCCGGTTGCACCCGTGCCGACCGATCGCCTGCTGGCGAGCGACTGGCAGGCTTCCGCCGAAAGGATCGAAAGGCTGCTCTTTGAAAACTCGAAAGTAGAACTCGCCGAGGGCATCGACGAACTCGTGATCGTTCCGGACGGCATGCTCTGGTATCTGCCCTTCGAACTCCTGCCGGTGGGATCGGCGCGGCCTGCCGCCGGTGGACCCCGACCAGTCCGGCCGCGGGGCGACGCTGCGGAATCGTTCGCCTCCTCGCGCCGAGCCGACGACGAGCAGCCGGAACCGAAGCGGCTGCGCGACGTCTCTCGCATCCGGTACTGTCCGACGCGGAGCCTGGCGGTGCTGCGGTTCGAGACTCCGCAGTCAGGGGGGGCCGCGGGGATTTACGCCGGCCGGCTGTTTCGCGGCGACAAATCTGCCGTCGCTCAGGAGTGGGGGCTGCAACTCGCCGGTTCAGTGGATCAAGCCATCGTGTTGCCCGTCCCGTCACCCGCGACGCCGACGCCGATGCCGCTGGTGGCGTCGCTCCTCGACACGCTCGTTCTGTTTGACGAACTGTCGGGTGAAGGCCCGGTGGTCACGCGGTCAATGTTCTCGATGCAGGGTGGCAAGACTGCCATGACGTTTGGCGACTGGCTCAGCGCTCCCAGCAAGAGGCCCCAGTGCGTCGTGCTGCCGGGCTTTCAATCAGCAATGGCGGGTGGCTTGGCGAAACTGCCGGCGCGGCCCGGTGAGGACATCTTCCTGGCGGTCACCTCTCTGGTCGCGGCTGGTGGCCGTACGGCCCTGGTGAGCCGTTGGCGGATGGGAGGCAAGACGAGCGTCGATCTTGTGGAGGAATTTCTCCGCGATCGCACGGCTGCCGAGGCAGAGGCACCGCCGGCGGCAGAGAGCTGGGAGAGGGCCGTCGAAATGGCCACGGCCGAACAGCCCGACGTGGGCCGCGAGCCGCGGCTGAAGCAGTCGCCTCAGGCAGTGCTTCAGGATGCGAGGCATCCGTTTCTCTGGGCCGGATATCTGCTCGTCGATTGCGGCACGGGGCGATACGACGATCCGCCACCCGCTGGGCCAGCCGCGCCAGCCAAGCCTGTTCAGCCGCCCCCAGCCCAGCCTGTTCAGCCGGCCCCAGCTGCCGGCCCGCAAGCTGTCGCGCCGGCGCCAGTCGCTGCGCCGGCGCCGGTCGCCGCGCCGGGTCCGCAACCACGCGGCCCTCTCAATCCTGCGATGCCTCGTCCCAATTGATGAGCGGCTGACGCGGCGTCCAAGAAAGCGGTTCCGTGATCGATTCCATGAACGACCTTCTCGCTTCCGGCCCGTTGCCCGGTCTTGTCGCCTTGGCTGCCGTCTCATTCGTGGCGGGTGCAGTGAATGCCGTGGCCGGCGGAGGCACCATCCTCACGTTTCCCGTGCTGGCGGCGATTCTGCCTGACGGCCCGGCGCGGCTTGTGGCCGCGAACGCCACGAGCACGATCGGGCTCTGGCCGGGCACGGTCGCCGCAGCGTGGGCCTATCGGGGAGAGCGTGTCGGACAGCCGCCGTGGGCGGTCTGGCTGACGGTACCGAGCGTGATCGGTGCGGTTCTGGGAACCGTGCTCGTGCTGGTGCTTCCGCCCCAGTGGTTCGCGGCATGTGTGCCCTGGCTGATTCTCACCGCAGCGGTGGTCTTCGCCTTGCAGCCGCAATTTTCGCGTCTTGGTTTCCGCCCGTCGCGGCCGTCCGACCCGATCGCGCCCCCGTCGCCTGAAGTTCCTGCCGCCTCGCGGCTCCTGCTCGCCTGCGGTCTCCAGTTTCTGGTGGCGGTCTATGGCGGATATTTCGGCGCCGGGATCGGCATCCTGATGCTGGCCGTGCTCGGTGTGCTCGGCCTGGGCGACATCCACAGGATCAACGCTTTGAAAAACTCACTGGCCATGGTGATCAATGGCACAGCGGCCGTCTTGTTCGCGGCGGGATCCTTGTTTGGCTCGCAAGATGTGTCTTGGGGGCACGTCGCTATCATGGCAGTGGCCGCCGTGCTCGGCAGCTTCGCCGGGGCGAGCGTGGTCCGCCGGCTGCCCGCCCGTTTCGTGCGACGCTGCGTGGCCCTCATCGGATTTGCATTGGCCGGCTATTATTTCCTCCCCGGCTGAAAGTTTGGGTGCCCACGAGGTGCCGTTTGCACCGGTTCCTGCCCAGACGCGTTCCCCGTTTCCGTACCGGAAGTGTCCTCGATGATCGTTCGCACCTCAGACCTGACGAAGCGTTATGGCAGCTTCACAGCGCTCGACGGCTGTACGCTATCGGTTCCAGAGGGCGCGATTTTCGGAC
>JBIIMX010000261.1:0-5073 GCA_044337765.1 Pirellulales bacterium
GTCGAGATGGGTCAGGTACAGTCGGTCGAGGCTTCGACCGCATCGATCGCGGTGCAGGTCGGCCTCACCTCCCATTCGGCGATCCTCTGGAACCAGACTCGGGGCCGGATCGAGGAACTGCTGCGAACCCGCTTTCCCGCCGTACCCCGGGTCGCCGTGGAAATCGTCCCGCACGACAGGCCTCCTGCGAAACTCGGGCAGATCGGCCTCGAGGCAAAGAGCGTGATCGCGGTCGGTTCGGGCAAGGGCGGCGTGGGCAAGAGCACGATCGCCGCCTCGATCGCGATCGGTTTGGCGAGGGCCGGCAGCCGCGTCGGCCTGCTCGACGCCGACGTCTACGGCCCGAGCGTGCCCCACCTGATCGGCCTGTCCGGTCGGCCGCAGATCGACGCCGGCAAGATTCTCCCGATGTTCCTGTCGGTGGGTCCGCACCGCATGCCGGTGATGTCGATGGGGTTTCTCGTGCCGGCTGGCGAGGCCGTGGTGTGGCGGGGACCGATGCTGCACGGCGCGATCACACAGATGCTCCGAGACACGCTGTGGGGACCGCTCGACTACCTCATCATCGATATGCCGCCGGGCACGGGCGACATCGCTTTGACGCTCTCGCAGGTGCTGCCGCTCACCGGCGCTGTCGTCGTCTGCACGCCGCAGGACGTGGCGCTGCTCGACGCCACGAAGGCGATCGCGATGTTCCGAAAGGTGAACATCCCGTTGCTTGGGATGGTGGAGAACATGAGCTTCTTCGTCTGCCCGGACACGCAGAAGCGGTATGACATCTTCGGCACCGGCGGCGCGATGCGAACGGCGAAGGACCTCGACATTCCGTTCCTCGGCGAGGTGCCGATCCAGATTCCGATCCGTGAGCACGGCGACGCCGGCCGCACGGCGGCCAACTACGACGATCCGGCCGCCCGCCCCTATCTGGAGGCGATCTGCACGCGGCTCGTGGGCAACCTCGCCGCCGCCCACGCCTCCCGTCCGCCGATGCCCTCGCTGCCGGTGCTCTAACCTGCCGTGTCCCACGTGGCGGCGAGTTTCCCAACTTGCCGTGTCCCCTGCTTGGATTCCACACGTTGAAAAACTTGTGGCCACGGGGTCGAACGCTCCGGCCAGATCCAACGTGCCGTGTCCATCCGTGTCTCCCGTGGATCGGTCAAGACACTCAAGCCGACAGCGTCTGGCCCGCCGGCCTAATACAGCGACAGCGTCCCGCCGCTCGGCAGCCTCAGCACCGGCTGCCGCGTAAAACGCATCAGCCCCGCGAGCGACCGGACCTCTGCAGCTTTCGTGCCGATCCTCGCCCACGCGGCCACGGACGGCGTGACGGGCGACTGAACGACAGGAATTCCCCACGCTTCGCAGGCCATGAGCCAAAGGTCATCGAGGTGGCGCCGGCGGACGTGGAGGGTGTCGAAGCCATACCAGTGAGCAGGCTGCTCAATGATGTGGGCGCCGAAGTCTCCCGCGATCGTCTGCAGGTCGGCATCGAGCCGGGTGGCTGCCTCCTTGAGGTCGGCGAGCGACAGCCGGCAGCCGGGCACGAAGAACGTTCGCAGGGCTCGATAGCGGACTGGGCCGACCTCGGCGATACCCGCCATCGGCAGCCGGGTGATCGCGATGGTGGCGCCGCGATCGGCAAGCCGCCAGACGGTCTCACGAACCCACGACGCCACGAGTATGGACCGCGCGCCGTAGAGGAGTTCATTGCCGACGTCGGTGACGAGCGCGAGTGGAGCCTCGCCGCCGTGCCGATCAAGCCCGCGCCAGAGTCCGCTGCCGAGGATCGACGGCAGCCGTCTCGCCGCGACGCGGGTGTTCACCCCGTAGCCGCGGCCGTGGCCGGCAGCCACAAAGAGGTCAGCCCCCGGCGACCGCGACTCCACCGCCGCCACGAGGCGGGAGAGTCCCCGCGACACGTTGCTCGCCCCGAGCACCACCACGCGAGGACGTGTGAAACGAGTCATTCGGCCCTCGGGCGAGTCTCTCGCATCTGCATTCTTCCTGATCGTGGATTCCACGAGGGGTTGGCCGTTTCATGTCGACGGCGTTGCTGACAAGCGCAGGCAGGATGCCGGAGCGCAGTCAGCATCGAGTGAGCGAAGGACAGGATGTCCGTAGCGAACGTCCGGCGACATGGAACGGCCAACCCCGGCCCCAGGCAGCTTGGGCCAACCAACCCTCGCTAGTTCCACCGCTGCCACGGTGTGTTGTCCGAGAGGCTCTGGAAACATGAGACGGTCAGCATCGCGAACATGATGCCGAGATAGGGCTCGTTGTGCGTGTAGCCCCACCAGGCGACGAAGGCCCCGGCCGCCACGCCCACCATGGCGGCAATCCGTGCGGCATCGGCCACGCCCAGGCTGAGCAGCCCCTCCCGCACGATCTGACCACCGTCGAGCGGCGGCACCGGCACGAGATTCAACAGCGGCCAGAAGATGTTGACTTGCAGGAGAAAGAAGACGAAGGCAAACAGGAAACGGGAGTTGATATCGGCCCCCTCATACAACCCCAGTGCCAGCCCCATGCTCCGCACCGGAAACGGCACGGCATACCCGCCCGCCTTGAGCACCGCGACGATCGCCGCAGCCAGCACCAGTTGGGCCAGCGGCCCGGCCGCAGAAATGATCAGCCGTTCCCAAGGCCGTCGGGCACCGCGTCCCCAGGCATTGGGAATCGCCAGCCCGCCGAGATGATAGAGCACCACCTGCGCCGACTGGCCGAACCATCGGTAGGCCAGCGCATGCCCCATCTCGTGCACGAGCAACGAAAAGAGCACCGCCGCCATCCAGATCACGAGGTATTGCAGCAGCTGTTGCTGGTCGCCACGAGCCAGCGACATGCAGATGCCCCATCCCAGGAGCGCTGCCCCCACCCAGAACCAGCCCGACACCCGCACCGGAATCCCGAACAGCGAGAACTGTAGGTCGGCGGGCGTCGGCTGTGGCGCAGCGAGGAACATCCGGTGCATTATGCCGCATGGGCCGCAGGCCGGCAGGGGGTGGCACTGGCCCCCTGCCCGGATGCCGCGGAATGCCGGCCGCCCTGCAGCCCATCCTGCAGCCCGGCCCGGCCCCGCGAGGCGACGGCGAGCACAGCTTCGGCCGCCCGCTCGGCAGAACCACCGTGAGCCACCTGTTCGGCCACGGCGTCGAGTCTGGCAATCACGGCCTCCCGCACCGCCGGGTGCGTGAGCCATTCCACGATGTGCCCGGCGATGTGGGCCGCGGGATCCTGCACCGTCAGATACTCCGGAAAGATGGCCTCGGGATCGGCTGGGGCGACCTCACGAGGAGCCCGCCACTCGGGCCGCGTCGGCCCGATCGGGTCCCGAGCCGCCAGCAGATTGACCAACGTGATGAACCGGGCATGACGAAACCAGCTCTGCACCACGTGGGCGAAGCCACTGATGCGATAGACGATCACGGTCGGCACCCGTGCGGCAAGCAGTTCGAGCGATACCGATCCGCTCACCGCGATCGCACAGGCGGCCTCGCGCATCAGGCTCCGCGTACGGCCGATCTCAACCCGGAGATCGAGGCCGTCGAGCGCAGGCCCGAGGGCTTGCATCGTCTGCTGCACCCGCGCGGCATGCTTGTCGTGAAGCGCGCCGACAACGAAGCGGGCATGGGGCACCCGCTGGGCCGTTCCCGCGGCGGCCCGCAGGATCGTGTCGAGGTTGGCCTCGATCTCCTGGCCGCGGGAACCGGGCAGCAGCAGGACGAGGGGTCGGCCGGAGTGTTTCTGCACCGGGTCGCGTGCATCGGTCGCGGCTGACTGGGCGTCGCGGAGTTCGTCGAAGAACGGATGGCCGACGAGCGTGCTGGTCATGCCCTGCGCCACGAACCAGTCGTGCTCGAAGGGAAGCGCGGCAAGCACATGGTCGACGAGCCGGCGCATCTTGTGAATCCGCCAGCTGGCCCATGCCCAGATCTGCGGAGGGCAGTAGAAGATCACGGGGATTCCATGCCGCTTGGCTCGCCAGGCCAGCCACCAGTGGAAGCCGGGAAAATCGACGAGCACGCAGACGTCGGGGCGAGCATCGAGAAAGCTCCTCTCGGCGCGGCGTGCCAGATCGACGAACCGGTGGATGTTGAGGAGCACACGCAGAAACCACATCACCGCCAGCTGTGTCAGATCGGTGATCAGCCGGCAGCCTTCCGCAGCCATGCACGGGCCACCCAGTCCGACGCAATCGACGTCGGGCTGCCGTGCCTTGAGCGCGCGGACGAGCACCGCGGCATGATGGTCGCCAGAGGGTTCACCCGCAGAGAAAAACACGCGCATGGACAAAAAAACTCCGCATCGAAGGGGATGCCCTCTTCGATGCGGAGTATTCCATCCAGCCCGGGAACGACCTAGGCCAGTTCCGGGGCTGCAAAAGCGGTAAAACCGCGGGAGCGGCGGTTACTTGGCGGCGGCAGTGAAGCCCTTCGCGATGTCGCCAAAGACCATGGTCACCTGTTCGTCGCCCGAAGCCTTCTCGACCTTGCCCTTGCAGCTGTTGCAGCAGAAGCCAACCTCGGCGCCGCCGATGTCGACCTGCGTGTCTTCCTTCACGGCGCCACCGCTGAAGGGGCAGCCCTTCTGCACGAGCTGGCCGGTCGAGACCATCTGCTGGTGGGCCTTGGCGGCAAACTTGGCAGAGTCGCCCTTGAAGGCGTTTTCGCAGTTACCGCAGCAGAAATAGACCTTGCCGCCAGCGAAGGCGGCGTTCTTCTCGGGGTTGCAGCCCTTGCCCGACACCGGACACTTCGCGTCCTTCGGCTCCTTCGGGGCAGCCGACACGAGTGCAGCCGAGCAGAACACCGCTGCGACCAAAGCGACCAGACCCATCATCCGTAAAGACTTCATGGCATATGCCTCCACGCTGTTTCGAACATCCGCACCGGACAAGTCGGGCGTGGGAAGAGCTTACCGCTGCGACGCCCCCCTTCGCAACGTTTCATTTTTAGGGGGAATTCGACGGGCAGGGCCCCGACAGCGGCCGTGGCGGCGAGTTTCCCAACGTGCCGAGTCCCCACGTGGCGGCGAGTTTCCCAACGTGCCGTGTCCCTCGTGGCGGCGAGTTTC
>JBIIMX010000262.1:0-5055 GCA_044337765.1 Pirellulales bacterium
CAGCCGAGTTGCGGCTTCAGTCGAGCTGCGCCAGATCGAGCGGCTTGAAGGTTTTTCCTCTTCGGCACGCCGGGGAAAAGTCAAAGTGGGACGACCTTGGCGGTTGGCGGAAAAAGTTCGGACGAGAGGCGTGACTCGGGCCGAACTGGTGGGTACCAGTTGGCACTTGCGAGAGGCGCCGTGCGCCGTTATCCCACCCAAGTCCGTCGCCAGGCGGCAGACGATTTCCTCGGCCTGTTCAGGCTCGCAGGCATCTTCATGTGCAGCGTTGCGGTCGCAATCCAGGGGCCCATGGCCGTGGGGGGTGAGGCCGGCGACCTGGGCACCGATCGCGACGCCTTCACGCCAGCCACCAGCACGGTCGCCCCGGGCACCGTCCTCTCCGAGGGCTCGTATGTCTTCATCGACAACCCCGTCGGCATGCCCACGAACAACTACCCTGAGTTGCTGATTCGCATCGGCGGCAACGACTGGTTCGAGTGGCGGTTCGGCGTGAATTACGGCGTCGGTTCGCAGGGCAACATCGTGACCAGCGTCGAGGTGGGGGAAAGCCGGCCCGACGGCCGCACGCTCTACGAGTCGAGCGTGCTCTATGGGTTCAAGGCGGATGTGTCCGATCAGGACGGCCTGATGCCCGAAAGCTGCTTCATCATGGAGGCGTCGACCCCGACCTACGGCGACGTGTTCGGCACGGTCCCGGTGGCGACCTATGTCGCGGGCTACGAACTGCCCGCGGGATGGCGGCTCGATGCCGCCATCCGCTATGCCTACTCCGAGGGAGCGTTCAACTGGTTCGACCGCTGGAGCCCGTCGGTCGTCCTCCGCGTGCCGATCACCGAACGTTTGGAGGTGCACGCCGAGTACTTCGACACGTTCACAAAGCGGAATGTCGTCGACGTGAATCGGGCGTTTTTCAGCCCCGGCACCCACTACCTCATCACCAAGAACCTCGAAGTCGGCCTGCGTGTCGGCTGGGGCGTCACTGAGGCCGCAGCGCCGTTCTTCTCCGACGCCGGCTTCGGCTGGAGGTGGTAATGATGCCGAAGCTTTTTGATGCAAAGGCTCGCGCCGGATACACTCACCCTCCGCAAAGAGGACAGGCAGCTTTTGCTTCGTAAAACGAGCCCGTCCCCTGCTTTGTTTTGTTTTCCCAGGAGTCTCCCGCATCATGCCGCTGCTCGTCGTCGGAAGCATTGCTCTCGATTGCATCGAAACCCCTACCGCCAAACGCGACGACGTGCTCGGTGGTTCTGCCGTTTTCTTCTCCTACGCCGCGAGTTTCTTCTCACCGGTGCGGATGATCGGCGCGGTCGGGGAGGACTGGCCGAAGCAACACACCAGCCTGCTCGAGACCCGCGGCATCGACACCTCCGGGCTGCAGACCATTCCCGGTGGCCGCACATTCCGCTGGCGTGGCCGCTACCTGCCCAACATGAACGACCGTGAAACGCTCGAAGTGCATCTCAACGTGCTCGGGGAGTTCCAGCCGAAGCTGAACGGCACCCACCGCGACTGCCGGTTTCTTTTTCTGGGCAACGCCTCACCGATCGTTCAACTGAGCGTGCTCGATCAGGCCACGGGTGCGGAACTGACCGTGGCCGACACGATGGACCTCTGGATCAACATCCAGCGGGATGAACTGGGCCAATTGCTGAAGCGGATCGACGGACTGGTGCTCAACGACTCCGAAGCCAAACTCCTGGCGAACGACGAGAATCTCGTTCGTGCCGGGCAGGCGGTCCTGGCGATGGGGCCGAAATTCGTGGTCATCAAAAAGGGCGAGCATGGGGCGATGTTTTTCAGCGAACACGAGATGTATGTCATGCCGGCCTTCCCGACGGCCACCGTGGTCGACCCCACGGGCGCCGGCGACAGCTTTGCCGGCGGCATGATGGGCCATCTCGCCTCGCTCGGCCGCTTCGACGCCCAGGCCCTCAAGGAGGCTCTCGCCTACGGAGTGGTGACCGCCAGCTACACCGTCGAGGACTTCAGCCTCGACCGGCTGGCCGCGCTCAGCCGCCACGACCTCGACCGTCGGCTGGCCGATTACCGCAAGATGCTGTCCTTTTAGTCCGTCTTCACGCAAATTAGCCCGTCTTCACGCAAAACACGACATCCTGTCGTTTTTGCTTGGCAAACGCAGTTTGCTGGTGCCGCGCTTCGCATTCTGCGAAGCAGTCGTGGGCGGCCATGCACGCTGAACGGGTGTTCAAAAAACCCTCTTGCCAGCCGCGGCCCAACCCGATACTATACCCACGTTCAGTGTTCGGTTTGCCGGCAACTCGCTCGATTTATGGTGGCGATGCAACCACCCCGACGACGTGCCGGGAAACGAGGAGGTATTCGTCATGGTCTTGGCAGTAGGAGAGAACGGCCGGATGGCAAAGGCATCACAAAAAACCGACGCGGCAAAGTCCGCACCGAAGGCAGGCGAGAGCAAGGTTGATTCCAAAAGCGACACCAAAAGCGAGACCAAGGGTCGGCCCGTAAAGACGGTGGCGTCGTTCCTCGATGGCAATCCGGCACTGAAGAACACGCTGGCCCAGATCGAGAAGGAGTTCGGGACGGGATCGATCATGCCGCTGGGCAGCGACGCCCAGGCCCCGATCGAAGGCATCTCGAGCGGAAGTCTCTCGGTCGACCTCGCTCTCGGCGGGAAGGGATTTCCCCGCGGCCGAATCATCGAGGTGTTCGGGCCGGAGTCGAGCGGCAAGACGACGCTCGCCCTCCATGCCGTGGCAGCAGCCCAGCGGGCAGGCGGCATTGCGGCCTTCATCGACGCCGAGCACGCCCTCGACCCGAGTTGGGCCAAGAAGCTCGGCATCTCGCTGGAAAGCCTGCTGGTGAGCCAGCCGACGAGTGGCGAAGAGGCGATGCAGATCGCCGAACTGCTGATCAAGTCGAATGCGGTCGACATCATCGTCGTCGACTCGGTGGCTGCGCTTGTGCCACAAAAAGAACTCGACGGCGAAATCGGCGATTCGTTTGTCGGACTGCAGGCCCGGCTCATGAGCCAGGCCATGCGGAAGCTCACGGGTGCCATCGCCAAGAGCAAGACGACCGTGATCTTTATCAACCAGATCCGCGAAAAGATCGGCGTGATGTTTGGCAGCCCCGAAACGACTCCCGGCGGCCGGGCTCTCAAGTTTTATTCATCGTGCCGTATCGACGTGCGGCGGATCGGCCAACTCAAGGACGGCGAGGACGTGGTCGGTCAGCGGGTGAAGGTGAAGGTTGTCAAGAACAAGGTGGCGCCGCCTTTCCGCGTTGCCGAATTCGACATGATGCACGCCGACGGCATCAGCGTGGAGGGGGACATCCTCGACCTTTCGATTCTCGCCAAGCTCGTCGACAAGACGGGCACCTGGCTGCGTTATGGCGATGTGCATCTGGGGCAGGGCAGGGAGAAGGCCCGGCTCTTCCTGAAGGAAAACCCGAAGGTGGCAAAGGAACTCCGCGAGAAGGTTCTCGCCAGCAAAGAGGCAGTGATCGCCGTGGCCAGCGAGGCCTCTGGTGGCAGTAGCGATGACTGACGGTCGGAGGCCCTGAACGGCCCCCGGTCGCTCCCGACAATTCAGCTCCCTCACCGCCCACGAGACACTGACCCAAGCAGTGCTCGTGGGCGGTTTTTTGCGGTATGCACGAAAGCCGCATCGCCTGCCGCGCGGCGGGGCGTGTATAGTGGGCCGCCCTAGAGCCGACCAGAGATAGCTGGAACCGTGCCCTGGCAAACCAGGAGACGGAGGCGAAGGGGTCGGCGAAAGCTCGAGGAGCTTTGGGCTATCCTGCCCACGCGACGAGACTTTTGCCGCCCCGAAGCCGGTGCTACACCGAAGACGGATGCGGTCTGGAAGAGGCCTACAGAGGCTCGAAACGAGCGTTTTCCCCGGGAGCTGATGACGACATGAAGGCCGACGAACTCCGCGAAGCGTATCTGGCATTCTTCGAATCGAAGGGCTGTGTTCGCCGCCCCAGCGACGTGCTCGTGCCGCGGTGGGATCCGTCGGTGCTCTTCACACCAGCGGGCATGAACCAGTTCAAGGACCACTTCCTCGGCAAGTGCAAGCTGGAATTCACTCGGGCCACCACCTGCCAGAAATGCCTGCGGACCGGCGATATCGACAACGTCGGGCGGACTCCACGGCACCACACGTTCTTCGAGATGCTGGGCAACTTCAGCTTCGGCGATTACTTCAAGCGCGAAGCCATTCTCTGGGCCTGGGAATTCCTCACCGCCCGCAACTGGCTCAACATCGCCCCCGAGAAACTCTCGATCACCGTCTACGAAGACGACCACGAAGCCTATGCGATCTGGGCGAACGAGGTCGGCGTGCCCGCGACGCGGATCACACGCCTGGGGGAAGATGACAACTTCTGGCCCGCCAGTTCCCCCTCGCAGGGGCCCGACGGTGTCTCTGGCCCGTGCAGCGAGATTTTTTATCGCATGCCCGACGGCAGCGACGTGGAAATCTGGAACCTCGTCTTCACCCAGTTCAACCGCATCGGCCCGCCGCCGGACAACCTGCATCCGCTCCCCAGCCGCAATATCGACACCGGCATGGGCCTGGAGCGGACGGCGGCGATGCTCCAGGGAGTCGACAGCAATTTCCACATCGACATCCTCAAGCCGATCGTCGAGGCGGTGGCTGAGGTCTGCCGCCGTCCCTACGTGGCGGCGACCGACGACGGCCGCCGGATGCGGCGGATCGCGGATCACGTCCGCGCCTGCACGTTTGCCATCCACGAGAACGTGCTGCCTGGCAACAACGAGGAGAAGTACGTCGTCAAACGTCTTCTCCGGCGGGCCGTCCTCGACGGCCGGCAGATGGGCATGCAGGAGCCGTTCCTCCACCAACTGCCGAGCACCGTCGCCGAGATGATGCGGAAGCCCTATCCGGAACTGGCCGAGACGGTCGACCGCGTGGCAGGCGTGATCAAGCGAGAAGAAGAGTCTTTCCTCGCGACGATCGACGGCGGGCTCGACCGCATCGAAAAGCTGTTCGTGACCATCGACCGCTCCGGCACCGGGCTGGTCGGCGGCAGCGAGGCGGCCGA